>JAIOII010000310.1 GCA_019912685.1 Kofleriaceae bacterium | reverse complement strand
GCGGGAGCGATGCCGCGGTCGCCGCCGGACGGCCCGGTCACGGCACGGTCGCCGGCGCGGTCAAGGCGCGCAGCGCCGGCTACAAGCTGTACGGCACCGTGCGCAGCGGCGACGGCTCGAGCGCGTCACCGGGCTACCAGCGGCGCGGCGGCATCGCGGGAGCGACCCAGCCATGAAGCCGCGGCGTATGCTCCTCGTGGCCCTGGCGCTGGCGATCGCGGCCGTGCCCGCCGCCGCCGATCAGGGCGACGTGCCGGCGCTCTTGACCCAGACCGGTCGCCTGTTCGACGCGATGGACCGTCCCGTCGACGGCGACCTGACGATGGCGTTCGTGCTCTACGACGTGCCCGAGGGAGGCAGCGCGCTGTGGACCGAGACCCACACGGTCGCGTTCGACGACGGCTACTTCGTCGTCGCGCTCGGCCGGACGACGGCGCTGCCGCCGTTCGACGGGACGCCGCGCTATCTCGGGATCCGCGTCGCCGACGACGCCGAGATGACGCCGCGCGAGGAGCTGGTCAGCGTGCCGTACGCGCTGGTCGCCGGCGACGTGATCGGCGACATCCACCCCGCGAGCATCAGCATCGGTGGCGCGACCGTGATCGACCAGGATGGTCGCTGGGTCGGCGATCCCACCGGCCTGATCGGTCCGATGGGACCGCAGGGCCCGCAGGGCGACGTGGGACCGGCGGGGCCGCAAGGACCGCAAGGCGACGGCGGACCGACGGGCTCGCAGGGTGACGTGGGACCGGCGGGGCCGCAGGGCCTGCAGGGCGACATCGGACCGGCGGGGCCGCAGGGCGCGCAGGGCGACGTCGGGCCGATGGGGCCGATGGGTCCGCAGGGCGTGCAAGGCCTTCAAGGCGACACCGGGCCGATGGGGCCGCAGGGCCTGCAAGGCCTTCAAGGCGACGTCGGGCCGATGGGGCCGATGGGTCCGCAGGGCGTGCAAGGCCTTCAAGGCGACACCGGGCCGATGGGTCCGCAGGGCGTGCAAGGCCTTCAAGGCGACACCGGGCCGATGGGTCCGCAGGGCCTGACGGGCCCGCAAGGCGACACCGGGCCGATGGGCCCGCAGGGCGTGCAAGGCCTTCAAGGCGACACCGGGCCGATGGGGCCGCAGGGCCCGGCGGGACTGCAAGGCGACACCGGACCGATGGGGCCGATGGGACCGCAGGGCGTGCAAGGCCTTCAGGGCGACACCGGGCCGATGGGCCCTCAGGGACTCCAGGGTGACACCGGACCGATGGGTCCGATGGGCCCGCAGGGCGTGCAAGGCCTTCAAGGCGACACCGGACCGATGGGTCCGATGGGCCCGCAGGGCCTGCAAGGCCTTCAAGGCGACACCGGACCGATGGGTCCGATGGGCCCGCAGGGCGACACCGGCGCGATCGGACCGATGGGGCCGCAAGGACCGCAGGGCCCAGCTGGAGAGGTCGACTACACGCTGACGATCCAGAACGGCACGGCCCCCCAGAACGCCTCGTTCAACATCACCGGCGCCGGGACCATGTCCGATCTGATCGCGACCAGCGCGGTGATCGATTCGCTCGCGGTGATGGAATCCCTCGCCGTGTACAGCGCCAGCGTGACGGACCTGCTCGACGTCGCGGGCCTGCTCACCGCGGTCCTGGTCGAGGCGAACCAGCTGACCGTGTGGAACGATGCCATCATCCACGGCGACCTCTTCGTCTCGGGTCGGACGTTCGGCGGCGATGCGGTGACCGGGCTCCTGCCGGCGCCGACGTTCCAGTACGGGCTTGGGGTCGGCGCGACCTGGATCTCGCTGTGGTCGGCGACGGTCACCCTGCCGCGTGGGTCGCTGCTGTCGCTGTCGATCAACGGCGCGTTCCGATCGGTCGGCTCCTTCTGCTTCGTCACCGCGCTCGTCGACGGGACGCCGGTGAACCCGTGCGCGGGGGGCATCTGCCCCGGCGCGGCGCTCGACTACAACGAGCAGTACCAGTGGGAGCCGCTCGGGTGGAGCGGGCACGCCGAGGCCTCGGCCGGGGAGCACACGCTGGCGGTCGGCGTCTCGGGCAATGGCGGGTGCGAGCTCCGCAACCTGGCGATCAGCTACCAGGCGATCCCGCGCTGACCGACTTGTGGCGGTGGCCGCGCGCGGGGTTCTATCGCTGCCACCGAGCGATGAACCCCACGCGCATCTCCTCCCTGCCCCTGGTCTTCGTGGTCCTGGTCGCGTGCTCGAGCGAGCGCAAGGAGCCCGCGGTCCAGCCCGGCCTCGAGATCACGCTGCCTCGACCGCAGGCGAAGGTCGGCGAGCAGGAGCTGAAGGTGACGGAGATGCAGATGGACATGCGCATCGACGCCCGGGGCACCGAGGTGAAGGGGAAGTTCACCAAGCGCACGGAGGAGCTCTTGAAGGTGATCGCCGTCGACGGCTTCGTCGTGACCGAGGCCGAGGTGACGTACAAGAGCATCGCCGAGACGAGCGAGATGGCGGGCACGCAGGAAGCGAAGTCCGACGCGAGGTCCGGCAAGACCTACCGTCTGACCCTCGAGAACGGCGCCCTGGTCGCGCGTGCGGTCGGCGGACCGGCGACGGACGAGGAGCTGGCCGAGGTCGTCGACGACAACGACGAGATCGGCGTCGCCTCGGAGATGGATGCGATCATCGCGAGCAAGACCTGGCGGTCCGGTCAGCCGATCGCGTTCACGGCCGACGAGCTCGCCCGCGTCAACGCGAGCAAGCGCTCGCGCCCGGGCGACGAGAACGAGACGGTCACGGCGATGGAGCTGACGCTCCTGTCGCTGCGCGACGAGGTCGCGGTGTTCGCGGTCACGATGGGCCTGCGCCTCGACGACGACCGTTCCCGCCTCGAGTTCACGCTGAAGGGCGAAGCGCGGGTCGAGGCCAGGACCGGGCGCATGCTCGAGCTCGGAGGCAGCGGCTCGCTCGCGGGCGCGATCCAGCGCATGCCAGTGAAGGGCACGATCTCGATGAAGGGCGAGAGCCGCTGGGTCGTGGCTCCCTGACGGTGACGCCCTGGCTCAGGCGCTCGCCGGCGCGCGCACCGTCCACTGCTCGGCGCCGGCCGAGACCAGCGCGCCGTGGCGCCCGAGTTGATCGCGCAGCTGCGCGGTGAACTCGTCGAAGCGATCGAGGCTGAAGCGGTGCTTGGCGCCGTCCTGCATCGTGACGTCGAGGATGTTCTTGTTGAAGCCGTGCTTGCCGCGCGCGATCGAGGCGATCTTGCCGAGCTCGAGCTCGAGCGTGCGCTTGCCGGCGGTGAAGCGCGAGAGGATGACGCCGAGCGCGCCGAACGCCATCCAGAGCGAGCTCTTCTGGTAGCAGGCGATCCGGGTCGCGGTGAGATCGAAGCGCGCGAAGTGCATGCGCAGCTTGCTCTTGAAGATGCCGCCGTTGGTGGTGGCGAGGACGGGTTCGCTGGTCGTGGTCAGTGCGGTGGACATGGCTTCTCCTTTGGCGCAGGGCGCGGCCGGGCCGCGTGCGCGGTGAACGAGTGGCAGCGCGTGCGGCGCGCGGGGTCAGTCGACGGTGATCGCGCCGATGTCGAACGTGGCGCCGGCGCGCAGGCGCGTGCAGCAGTTGCTGCCGGTCATCATCACGCGCCAGCGACCGTCGGGCTTGACGGCGAAGCTGTAGCTGCCGACGGGGATGTCGGGGAGCTGGAACTCGCCGGCGTCGTTGGTGAGCGCGGTGCGCGCGAACGTCGAGCTGCCGCACGGGGTGGTCTGGAACGTGATGAGCGGCATGTCGCAGATCTCGACGGTCGCGCGCGCCACCGGCTTGCCGTCGCGCAGCACGCGGCCGGTGATCGTGCCGGTCGCGGCGAGCTCCTCCAGCAGTGGCTGCCGGGCCGGCGACGAGCTGGTCGACCGGTCGCGTGATCGAGGAGAGCTGCGCGTCGGTCCAGCGGCCGTCGCGGAAGACGAA
>JAIOII010000309.1 GCA_019912685.1 Kofleriaceae bacterium | reverse complement strand
GTCCGCGCCGTCACGCTGGCGGCGGCGAAGTGGTCCGAGGGCGCGTACGGGGCGACGCACGGCGAGCCGCCGACCCGCGAGGCGGCGTGCATGGAGCTCGGCGTCTTCGAGGAGGGATGGGACGACGCGTGCAAGCCGGGCTCGCTCGACGGCGGCAAGGCGAAGGAGCTGCCGGCGCCGTGGACGTCGGCCGACGTCGTGCGCCTGAACGCGGGCGGCGAGCAGGAGTCGACCGCGTGCGCGCTGATCGTCGGCGTGCGCGGCGCCGCGTACGTCGCGCCCGGCTGGCTCGAGTTCTGCGATGACGACGACAAGGCGCTGGCCAGCGCGACGTGGACCGTCGCGGACGTCGTGCCCGGCGGCGCCGCCGAGCTCGTGCTCGAGCTGACGCGGCAGGAGCAGGAGATCGTCGACAGCGTGCGGACCCCGACCACCGCGTGGACGTACCGGGCGTGGTGCGGCCTGGGCGCGTCGGGCACGCCGTCGTGCACGCCGCCCGTCGACCAGGAGAAGGCCGCCGCGCTCCATCCCGTCTTCCCCTGAGCGCGCCCGGGAGGCTCCAGAGTAAGGAATCCTGCGACGTGCGATTTGGTCGCCCGGCGGTTTGAGGATCGTCCGGCGACGGCTAGCGTGGATGGGCTACCGAGGCTCTCCATGAGGGATGGAAAGTTCGGGACCTTCGCCGGCGTCTTCACGCCGTCGGTACTGACGATCCTCGGGGTCATCATGTACCTGCGCCTGCCGTGGCTCGTCGGCGAGGCCGGGCTGTGGATGATGCTCGGCATCATCGGCGCCGCGCACGTGGTGTCGATCACCACCGGGCTGAGCGTCTCGTCGATCGCCACCGACAAGAAGGTGGGGGCCGGCGGTCCCTACTACATCCTCTCGCGCTGCTTCGGGCTCCCCATCGGCGGCGCGATCGGGCTCGCGCTGTTCGTGGGCCTGTGCTTCGCCAACGCGCTGTACGTCATCGGCTTCTCGGAGAGCTTCCTCGCCGCGATCGGGGTGGAAGCGACCAAGGACGCGATCCGGATCGCCGGCTCGGCGACCCTGCTCGCGGTCACCGCGATCACGTTCGTCAGCACGTCCCTGGCGATCAAGTCGCAGTACGCGATCCTGGGAATCATCGCGGTCTCGCTCGTCGTCATCTTCCTCGGCTCTCCCGGGGCGCCGGCCGAGGCCAACCTCGCCCAGGCGCCGAGCAGCCCGTCCTTCGCGCTCCTGTTCGGCATCTTCTTCCCGGCCGTGACCGGCTTCATGTCGGGCGTCAACATGTCGGGCGACCTGCGCGATCCCAAGCGGGCGATCCTGCGCGGCACGATGCTCGCGATCCTCGTCGCGGCCGCGATCTACGTCGGGCTGGCCGTCTTCCTCGCCTACCGCGTCGATCGCACGCAGCTGCGTGAGGACCCCGCGGTGCTCCAGCACATCGCGCTGTGGGGGCCGGCGGTGGTCGCCGGCATCTGGGCGGCGACCCTGTCGTCGGCGCTCGGCGGGATCCTCGGCGCCCCCCGCATCCTCCAGGCGATGTCGGTCGACGGCATCACGCCGCGCGTGCTCGCCAAGGGTCACGGCGCGACCGGCGAGCCGCGCCGCGCGCTGGTGCCCGCCTTCCTGCTCTCGGAGGTCGGCATCCTGATCGCCGAGCTCAACCTGATCGCGCGCGTCGTCGCGATGATCTACCTGGCGCAGTACTGCTTCATCAACCTCACGGCGGCGATCGAGAGCTGGGCGAGCCCCGACTTCCGGCCGCGCTTCCGCGTCCCGAAGCTGGTCAGCGTGATCGGCGCGGTCTCCGCGCTCCTGCTGATGATCCAGCTCGACCTCCTGGCGATGCTCGGCGCCGTCGGGCTGATGGCCGGGCTCTTCCTCTATCTCAAGCGCCGCCAGCTCACGCTCGAGTCCGGAGACACGTGGGAGGGCGTCTGGTCGACGATCGTGCGCGTCGGGCTGCATCGCCTCGACCGGCGCGGCGGCCAGAGCCGCCACTGGCGGCCCAACGTCCTCCTGTTCGACGAGGTCGATCACCCGGCGCACCCGGCGATCCGCGACTTCGCGTCGACGCTCGCGTCGGGCAACGGCATCGTCACCGACTTCGCGCTCGCGCCGCCGCGCGCCGGCGACGAGGAGCCCGCGCCGAAGCCCCCGGCGAAGGGCAGCGACGACGACAAGATCGGCGTGTTCGACACGCGGATCGAGACCACCGCGCCGCTCGAGACGATCGCGACGATCTGCCAGCACCACGGCTTCTCCGGCGTGCCGCCGAACACGCTGCTCTTGCCGTGGCGCTACCACGCCGCCGACGCCGCCGGCTTCCTCCGCGCCATCCAGGCCGCCGCCGCGCGCGGCCTGAACATCCTCCTCTTCGACGACGCACGCACCGCCACCCGGGGTCGGCCGGCGCGGATCGATCTGTGGTGGTCGCGCGAGGCCGGTAACCTGGCGCTCGCCGTCGCCCTGTCGCGCTTCATCACGCGCGCGCCGCAGTGGGAGCAGGCCGCGATCACGGTGCACGTCGTCGGTGAGGGCGGCGACGACGACGAGCTCCTGCGCGCGCGCGCCGCTCGCCACCTCGACGCGATGCGCGTCGACGCGCAGGTCCGGGTCGTGGTCCGTCCCCACGGTCAGCGCCTCCACGATCTCGTGTGCAACGAGTCGCGGCCCGCGGATCTCGTCTTGCTCGGCCTGCCCGATGACCTGGCCAAGGCCGACGCCGAGAGCCTCGAGCGGCTCGAGCGAGTCGCGGCCCTGCCCGGCGGCATCGTGTTCGTCCGCGCGAGCGACGCGTTCGCGGACGTGCTGGTCGCGGCGCGCGCGGCGCGGG
>JAIOII010000308.1 GCA_019912685.1 Kofleriaceae bacterium | reverse complement strand
TCGGCGACCTCGGCGACGTAGCTGCCGAACGATTCGTGCACGGCGAGGCCGGGCGCGCGCGCGGCCTCGCCGTGCACGAATCGTTCGGCAGCTACGTCGCCGAGGTCGCCGAGGTCTCGATCGAGGACGGGGCGCCGCGCGTGCACAAGGTGTGGTGCGCGATCGACTGCGGCCGCGTCGTCAACCCGTCGACGATCCGGGCCCAGATGGAGAGCGGCATCGTCTACGGCCTGTCGGCAGCGCTCCACGGCGCGATCGGCTTCGACGGCGGCCGCATCACGACCTCGAACTTCCACGACTACCCGGTCGTGCGCATGGGCACCATGCCCCAGATCGAGGTCATCCTCGTCGAGAGCACCGCCGCCCCCGGCGGCGTCGGCGAGCCCTCCACGCCGCCCATCGCGCCCGCCGTCTCGAACGCGCTCCTCGCCCTCACCGGCAAGCCGGTCCGCCGCCTCCCGATCAAGCTCACGGCCTGACCCGCGTTAGCGATGCTTGCGCGGGCGGCGGTGGGAGCGGCCGGATTTCGGGCGTTCGCGCTTGGTGCGGGTGGCGAGCAGCTTGTTGGCGGCCTCGAGGGTCTCCATGAGATCGGTCGCGAGCGAGCCGGTCAGGAGCGCCGCGAGGGCGGCGCGCTTCATCGGCGGCAGGCCGAGGGCGAGCTCGATGAGCGCGGGCGGGACGTCGGCGAGCGGATCGGCGCGCTCGTCGTCGTCGTCGTCGGGGATCGGGCTGTCGTCGGCGGCGAGCGCCTTGAGATCGGCCATGTCCTCGCGCAGGCCGCGCCCCTTCTTCGGCAGGTCGAAGCGCTCCGGGCGGAAGTCGCCCGCCCAGCCCGCGTACATGCCGTGCTCCTCGTGGGACGGATCGGCGAGCGCCGCGAGCATGACCGCGTAGCCGCCGGGGCCGCCGCAGTCCTCGGGAGGACACGCGCGCTCGCCGGCGGTGCAGCGCGGCTGCACGCGCCTGTCGGCGGGCGTGACCGAGGTGACGGACACGTCGTGCTCCCAGCCGTCGCCGAAGTCGTACTCGTAGACACAGGACGCGCGCGGGCCGAGCACGTCCTGGACGCGGAAGCGGCGCTCGTCGAGGAGCCCGGCGTCGTCCATCTCCGGGGCGCCGTACTGCTTGCTGCCGATGACGAACTGGTGCAGGTGGGAGTTGGTCCAGCCCATCGCGGCCTGGATCGCGTAGTGGAGGTCCTCGAGCGTGCTCGTGCCCGACAGCTCGATGCTCCGCCAGATCGGCGGCTCGATCTCGCGGATCCGCACGTCGATCGCGAACGCGGTGTCGCCCATGCGCCGTACGCTACCCCAGGGGCACGCGCGATGCATCGCTCGAGAGGATGAGCATCCGAGCGATCCGAAGGTCACGACACGAGGAGCGCGTGTCATGGCGACGATGAAGGCGGTCCGTATCCATCGGTACGGAGGACCGGAGGTGCTGCGGATCGAGACGGTCGATCGGCCGAGCCCCGGCCGCGGCGACATCCTGGTGCGCGTCATCGCGGCGGGCGTGAACCCCGTCGACTGGAAGGTGCGCGCCGGACACATGCAGGCCGCGGTGCCCGTGAAGTTCCCGTGGATCCCCGGCGGCGACTTCTCGGGGATCGTCGAGGAGGTGGGGCCGAGCGTGCGCGGCGTGAAGCCGGGTGACGCCGTCTACGGCAAGGCCGACCTGCCGGCCGACGGCAGCTACGCCGAGTACGTCACCGTGCCGCGAGCGCACGTTGCGGCGAAGCCGCACACGCTCGATCACGTCCACGCCGCCGCCGTGCCGCTCGCCGCGATGACCGCGTGGCAAGCGCTCTTCGGAGGCACGGGCTCACCGTCGCTCGAGCTCATGCCCGGGCAGACGCTGCTCGTCATCGGGGCGACCGGCGGCATCGGGAGCTTCTCGGTCCCGCTCGCCGTCGCGCGCGGCGCCAAGGTCATCGGCGTCGTGCGTCGCAGCCGCGAGTCCAGCGAGAAGGCGGCCTACGTCCGCTCGCTCGGCGCCAGCGACGTCGTCGACGTCGAGGGGATGAGCGCGTACGACGGCATCGACGCCGTGCTCGACCTGGTCGGCGGCGAGATGCAGGCGCGCGCGTGGGCCGTCCTCAAGGACGGCGGCGCGATGGCCTCGACCATGGGCGAGCCGTCGGACGACGAGGCGCGCCAGCGCGGGGCGCGCGGGCTCGCCATCTGGACCCAGACGAGCGGCAGCCAGCTCGAGGAGATCGCGGGGCTCATCGACCTCCGCAACATCCCGGTGCACGCCGACGAGGTCATGCGGCTCGAGGACGTGAAGAAGGCGCACGAGCGCCTCGAGCACGGCGGCGTGCGCGGCAAGATCGTGCTGCGCGTCGCCCGCGAGCCCGGGTGAACGTCGAGCGCTGGTCAGCGCGGCACGGCGACGGTGCGGCCGTCGGGCGTCATCACGAGGACCCAGCCGTCGACCGTCCCGCCGAGCTCGAGGATCGCGAGCACCGACGGCGTCGCGAGCTCGTACGCGATCGTCCCGCTCGCGTCGTACGTGACGGCGTCCGGGAAGTACGCGAGCATCGCCTGGAAGCCGCGGATCGCGACGTCGCGCACGAGCGGCAGGTCGGCCTCGGCGGCGAGCCCGCGCTCGTAGATCGTCTTCAGGTCGAGCGCCGCGTAGTACTGGCGCTCGCCGGTGGCGCCGCGCGCGCTGGCGGTCGCCCACGCGTAGAACGCGGCCACCGCGCCGCCGTTCGCCTGGAGCTGCCAGATCGTCTGATCGGTGAGCTCGCCGTCGGCGAACGGGTTGGCCGGATCGTCGAGCACCGAGCGATCGGGGTGGACGCCCTCGTCCGGCGAGTAGAGGACGAACGGCTCCGCTGGGAGCGCCTCGCCCGACCACGGCGTGCCGTCGGTGGCGCACCCGGCGACGGTGAACAGGACGGCGGCGGCGATGGCAGCGGCGATGTTCCGGATCACAGGCGGACCTCCACGTAGGAGAGCACCTCGGCCTCGCTGCCGAGCGTGCGCGGGTGCACGGGATCGATGACGTAGCCCTCGGAGTAGCCGTCGAGGAAGCGCAGCTGCCAGCGCAGCCCGAGGCGCGCGTCGGCGACGCCGAACGCGCTGCGTGGAAGGCCGTACGAGACGTCGCCGTACCACTGCAGCGGGTACGTGAGGTTGAAGTCGCGGTGGTAGTCGTACGGCCCCCAGTCGCGCAGCTTGAGCTCGGTGCCGGCGACGAGGCCGTTGCGCACCAGGCGCATGGTGCCGCCGAAGCGGGTCACGAGCCGCGGGTCGCCCGCGTTCGCCTGATCCTGCCCGGCGTACACCGTGCCCGAGAGCCGCATCGGCAGCGCGGCCGCCGTGAACCACGCGAACGTCGCGCTCCACACGTCGTGCGCGGGCGGGGTGGCGGCGCTCGGCACCTGGCTGCCGTCGGCGAGGATCACGAGCGTCGCGTCGCGCGACGTCGGCTGGCGGCGATAGACGAGATCGACGTGCGCCGCGAAGCGCGCGTCCTCGCGGCGATCACGGTCCCAGCTCCAGTACCAGGTCGCCGGCGTCGGGTCGAGGATGAAGAGGAGCTCGGCGCCGGCCGTCTCGCGGTTGTCGAGGACGACGAACGGGTCGGTGAGCGCGTCGCGCGGCGACACGCCGGGGAAGTACATGCCGGTCGACGGATCGTAGCGGTCCGCGATCACGGGCGCCGGGCCGACGAGCGGGCGCTGGTAGAGGAGGTTGGGCGCGACCTGGAGCGCGCCGAACGTCAGGAGCACGCCGCCCGCGCCGCTCACCTGGTTGCCGCGGCCCGACGACTTCATCGACCAGCCGGTGAACGTGATCGTGTGGTCGCCGCCCGCGTCGGCGACGAGGCCGCGGTAGTTGCCCTCGAGGTACCAGCGGGCGAAGCCGCCGTCGAACGCGAGGCGGGCGCGCGTGCCGAGCGTGTCGACCCACGCGATGCGTCCCGTGTACACGTCCTGACCGCTGTCCAGGTAACCGGCGCCGGTCGACGGCGACGTGAACGTGTACGCGCGGCCGACGCGCTGCGGCGCCGCGAACAGGCCGCCGACCTCGAGGGTCGCGCGCCCACGCAGGAGCTTCGCCGCGAGCGCCGACCGCCGCGTCAACGGCTCGTAGCCGGCGCTCGACGTGGCGACGCCGCTGCGCTCGGCGACGTCCTCCTGGTGCATCGCGGTGAGCGTGAGCGGGCCGAACCCGTGGCTCCACTTGCCGATCACCGACGGGTTCGCGCCCCAGTACAGCTCCGGCCCGGCGGCGACCTTCACGTCGGCGAGCGGGCCCTTGCCCGAGAGCACGGCGCCGAGCGGCGCGGTCGCGTGGTACGTGTCGATCGCGGTGCCGTAGTACGCCTCGCGGAACAGGCCGAAGAAGTCGCCCTCGTAGCCCCAGTGGCCGTGACCGACCCGGTAGAAGGCCTCGACGCCGACGACCGGCAGGTCGGCCTCGAGCTCGGCGCCGTAGATCGACACGTGGTCGGTCGACGGATCCATCGCCGGCACGTCGGGGTCCGGCGGCTCCATGGCGGGCGGGGGCCGCGGCGTGCGGTTTTCCCAGTAGAGCGGATCGAGGCGGTTCTGCGCCGCGTTGCCGACGAGGTTGATCGTCGCCCTGGCGGTGATCTTCGGCGTCGGCTGCACGGTGACGTCGACGAACAGCGACTCCGTGTGATCGAAGCGCGGGGCGTTCGCGCGGTCGCTCTGCGCGCTCGCCTCGGTGACGTTCGACTCGAGCCGCATCCGCAGGCCCGAGACGCGGATGCGCGAGAGCTTGGCCGCGCTGGCGCGCGCGCTCAGCCCCTCGTACTGCGCCGCGAAGTCGTCGGGGTGCAGCATGGCGAAGTGGGTGCGGATCTCCTCGGCCGTCGTCGACTCGGCGTACGGCTCGAGCCGGAAGGCCGCGCGCAGGAGGTAGTACGCGACGCGCGGCTGCACCTCGTAGAAGCCGTCGGGATCCTGGTCCTCGATCGCCGCGATGCCGAACCACTCCTCGTTCATGTTGTTCTGGCCGGGGACGTGATCGTGCGGGTACGCGTCGTTCGGCCACGACGCCGTCGTGTCGTGCACGTCGAGGTTCTCCTCCTGGCCGTGCTTCCACCAGCCGTCGGTCCACTGGAAGATGAAGCCGCCGATCGCGTTGCCGACGCCGCCCTTGCCCCAGCTCTGCTCGTAGATCTCCTGCCACTGCGTGCGCAGGTACTCGGCCTGCGCCCTCGCGTCCTCGCGGTCCGTCTTCGAGTCGTACGCGTCGGCGCCGAACTCGGTGAACATGGCCGGCACCCCGAGCTTGTCCTCGACGACCTGGAAGAAGTCGCGCGCCGACTTGCCGCGGTAGACGTTGGATCCGAGGATGTCGAGCCCCTTGCAGTGCTGCGCGATGAGATCGATGTACTGGAGGTCGCCGTTCGCGATCGCGACCGGGTGCCGCGTGTCGCGCGCCTTGATCGCGGCGATCACCTCGCCGTAGAGCGTGTAGAGGTGGGTCGCGCGCGCCGCGTCCTCCTGCGCCTTCGTCGGCAGCGCCTCGGCCTCGAAGCTCGTCCACGAGAGGCCATAGTTGTTCTCGTTGCCGAGGAGCCAGAGCGCGACGCCGGGCGTGTCCTTGTACCTGTCGACCACGCCGACGATCTCGGCGACGAGCGCGGCCCGCTGCCGCGCGTTGGCGTAGTCGATCTGCGGGTGCCAGACCCCGCCGATGGTGGCGCCGTAGCGCCCCATCGTGTGGTTGATCATCGTGTAGATGCCGTAGTTCGCGTGGATCCACGCCACCCAGCGCGGCGGGATGTCCGGCCCCTGGCGGAGCATGTTGATGCCCATCGCGCGCAGGAGCGCCATGTCGCGGTGGAGCGCGCGCTCGATGAACGCGTCGGGCTGCGCCCAGAGCGAGTAGGTGTAGTTGGTGCCGATCGGCTGGTAGCCCCAGTTCATGCCGCGGACCATGAGGTCCTGGCCGTCGACCTGGAGCTTGTAGCCGCGCTCGTCCTTCACGATGCGCGCCTCGGTGGCGTGTGCGGTGCTCGCGGCGGCGGCGGCGGCGGCGAGCGCGCACGCGATGACGATGACTGCTCTCATGGTTGCACCCGGGCGAGGTCGTGCTCGAGCTCGGTGAGCGCGTTCTCGCGGATGATGTGGCGGCACAGGTGCGCCGAGTCCTTGGCGACGCGAGCCTGCGTCGCGTAGTCGACCCAGACCAGGCCGAAGCGCTTGCTGTAGCCCTCGCCCCACTCGAAGTTGTCGAGCAGCGACCAGAGGAAGTAGCCGGCGAGCGGGATGCCGTCCTCGATCGCCGCGTGCGCGGCGGCGAAGTGCGTCCACAGGTAGCGCTGGCGCGGGAGATCGCGCACGCGGCCGCTCGCGTCGGGCGCCGTGCCGTACGCGGCGCCGTTCTCGGTGATGTAGATGCGCGGCGGCGCGTAGTCGGCGTGGACCCGGCGCAGGACGGCGAGGAGGCCGCCGGGCGCGACCTCCCAGCCCATGTCGGTCCTGTCGTCGGCGGCGCGCACGGTCACCGGCGCGTTGTCGTCCTCGGGCACCGTCGTCGAGCGCAGGACGGCGCGCGAGTAGTAGTTGACGCCGAGGTAGTCGGTGCGCGTCGCGATCGCGCGCAGGTCGCCCTCGTGCACGAACGGCAGCTCGGCGTGGGGCAGGTGACCGGCGCGCACGTGATCGAAGACGACGTCGAGCGGGTAACCGCGGCCGTAGAGCGGGTCGAGGAACCAGCGGTTGAAGCTGCCGTCGAAGGCGCGGGCGGCCTCCTGGTCGGCCTCGCTCGGCGACGCCGGCTCGGTCGGGACGAGGTTGAGGACGATGCCGACGCGCGCGGCCGGCGCGACGGCGCGGATCGCCTCGACGGCCAGGCCGTGCGAGAGCAGGAGGTGGTGGGCGGCGGCGAGCGCGCGCGGCCACGAGCGCTCGCCCGGCGCGTGCTCGCCCTTGCCGAAGCCGAGCGTGCTGATGCACCACGGCTCGTTGTGCGTGCACACGCGGCGGACGCGATCGCCGAGGCGGCGCATGACGACCTCGGCGTACGCGACGAACGCGCCGACCGTGTCGCGCGCCGGCCAGCCGCCCTCGTCGTGGAGCGCCTGCGGCAGATCCCAGTGGTTGAGCGTGACGAACGGCTCGATGCCGCGCGCCAGCAGTCGGTCGACGAGCCGGTCGTAGAAGTCGAGCCCGCGCTCGTTCACGGCGCCGCGGCCGGTCGGCAGGACGCGCGGCCAGGCGATCGAGAAGCGGTAGGCGCGCACGCCGAGCCACTGGAGGACGTCGAGGTCCTCCTCGAAGCGGTGGTAGTGGTCGCAGGCGACGCTCGCGTCGGAGCCGTCGCTGATCCGGCCCGGCTCCGACGCGAACCGGTCCCAGATCGACTCGCCGCGGCCGTCTTCGCGGGCGGCGCCCTCGATCTGGTACGCCGAGGTGGCCGCACCCCACACGAAGTCGGACGGAAATCGTTTCATGGAGGTCATGGCACTGCTCATCGGGCTCCCGGAAGGCGAGCCGCCTCGAGCAGCTCGCGGGTGTAGGCGTGCGACGGCGCGCGGAGGATGGCCGCGATCGGGCCCTCCTCGACGACGCGGCCGCGGCGCAGGACGAGGACGCGGTCGGCGATCGCCGCCGCGCTCGGGAGATCGTGCGTGATGAAGACGACGCCGAGGCCGCGCTCGCGGGCGAGGCGACGCAGGAGCGCGAGCAGCTCGGCGCGCAGCGAGGCGTCGAGCATCGACGTCGGCTCGTCGGCGATGAGCAGCCGGGGAGCGGCGGCGAGCGCGCGGGCGA
>JAIOII010000307.1 GCA_019912685.1 Kofleriaceae bacterium | reverse complement strand
ACCACCAAGCGGCACCCGGCGCGGGTCCGCCACCGCCTCGGCCTGCGCGGCGACGAGCGCGAGCGGCTCGTCGACGTGCTTGATGCGCCCGCCCGGCGGCACGAGCGCGGGCTGGTCGCGGTCGAGCATCGCGATGTAGTTCTCGCCGAAGCCGCCGGCCGCGAGCCCCTTGCCCCAGGCCACCTTGTCGGCGGTCACGACGGTGATGTCCGTCCAGTCGAACGCGGGGTCGAGGTCGAGCCCGTCGAAGGTGCCGTGCGCGATCGTCGAGCGCACCGTCACGCCGTGCTGCACGCCGGGCAGCTCGAGGTCGTCGAGGTAGCGCGCCGTGCCGGTGACCTTGGCGACGCCGTCGACGCGCGGCACGCTCTTCCCGACGGGGCCCCCGGTCGATGGTTGCGGCGGTGTCATTCGATCGGACGTTATCAGATCACAGGACGCAGTCGGGGATGCGGCAGGGAGGGCGTCTGGCTGTGCTACCGTCCGGCCGTGCGTACCCCGCGCTACCTCTCGTGCGTGGTGCTCGTGGCTGCGTGTGGTTCGAAGCCGGAGCGCGCGCGGCTCGAATCGGTGGTGGAGCAGCTGTGCGGCGACCGGTACCGCCGGGGGGGCTCGACCCAGGGCAGCGGCGAGGCGACCTCGGGATGCGAGCCGGCGTCGGACGCGGAGACCGGCGTCTTCGCGCGGCTGGAGGGGGACGCCAGGCGGCTCACCGTCCAGGTGCGCGGCGACGTCGAGCGCCTGCCCGCGATGGTGGAGCAGGTGATCGCGTCGGTCGCACCGCTGTTGAACCCGGACCAGCGCGCGGTCGTCGCCGAGGAGCTGCCGATGCTGGTTCCGGATCGCTACCGACCGTTCGAGCGGGTCGTCGATGGCGTCGCGATCAGCGCGGCGACCTGGACGCGGGATCGGCCGTGGGAGCGGTACGCGCGGCTGACCGTCCGGTTCGGCGTGCCGGTCGACGCCGACCCGAAGCCGCCGCAGGCGACGTCGCTCGCCGTTCTGGGCGAGCGGTACGGATGGCGCGACCGTCTCGGTGTCGTCGACGCGGACACCCTCGCGGCGTGGAGCGCGTCGTGCGCCGGCGACTGGACCAGCGGCGATGTGTGGGCGCGGTGCGAGGCGGCGGCGCTGACGTTCTGGGCCGAGTGGGTGCCGACCACCCGGCGCCTGCTGCGCATGCACGTCGAAACCAGCGGCGACCTCGGCGTGGTCGAGCGTCTGGTGAGCGCGCTGCTCACCGAGGAGCAGCGCGCGACGGTCCGCGCCGGGCTCGCCGCGGACCTCGACAACGCATCGGATGATCCCGAGATCCACGTCCGGAGCTCGCACCACGCCGCGCGGCGCACGATCACGATCGCGGCCGAGCCTCGGTGATTCAGAGGACGCAGTCGGGGATGGTCGCCGACGACAGGCCGGTGAGGTTCTCGACCTGGCGGAGCTCGCGCTCCCAGAAGCACAGCGTGTCGGCCATGTGCAGGTAGCCGTAGGCGTAGAGCGTCGAGTTGGCGTGGCGCCGGAGGATGTTGTCGCGCTTGTGGTGGAGGTCGGCGTGACGGCGCGCGACGATGGGGCGCGCGGCGTCCATGTGGGCGACGGCGGCGGCGTGGTTGGCGCGCAGCGCGGCCTCGTCGCCGTCGAGGTGGGCGAGCATCGCCTCGTAGACGTCGCGGGCGAAGGCGGCGCGCAGGGCGGTGACGCGGAAGGCGTCGCGCAGCTCGCGGGTCCAGCGGCTCTCGGGCAGGGTGAGGGCGTCGACGTCGTCGGCGAAGCGCGCGAGCTCGGCGGCGTGGGCGTCGAGGCGCGCGATGTCCGCGCGGACGCTCGTGCGCGTCGCGTCGTCGGCGGTGACGAGCTCGTCGAAGGTGACGCGATCGGGCTGGGACACGATGCCGAGCGCGACCCCGAGCTCGAACGACTGGTCGCGGCCGTTCAGGTACGCGACGAGCCGCTCGTCCATGAGCGCGGCCTTCTGGGCGTCGATGAGGTCCAGCACCAGCGGCGCCGCGGGCCCGAGGTCGTCGCCGAACGCGTGGGCGACGAGGTCGGCCGCGCTCTCGAGCTCGTAGCTGCCGCGCAGCGCGGTGTAGTCGTGCAGCCAGTAGCCCCACTCCCAGCCCGTCGAGAACAGGATGTGCTGGTCGAGCGGCATCCCGTTCGCCGCCGGGTCGGCGCGCAGCCGCTCGAGATCGAGGAGGCGGTTGCGCACGTAGAGCGGGAGGTAGATCGGGACCGAGTTGTCGAAGCCGACCCAGTACGCGGTCTCGGGGACGTAGGAGGCGGGCTCGCCGGCGGCGATGCGCTCGAGGAGGTACGCGCGGTGCTCGCTGAAGTCGTCATGGTGGTAGGCGCCGCCCGCGTCCTCGTAGAGGTTGTAGAACATCACCGTGTGGATGTCGGGGACGATGCTCGGGTCGGCGAACTTGACGAGGAAGTAGTAGATGAGGTCCATCCCCATGTACTCGACGCGATCCTCGTGGCCGACGTGCACGAAGCCGTGGACCTCGGCGCCGGGGGCGTGGGCGCGGATCGCGGCGTTCGCCGCGTTCAGGTCGGAGATGAACTGCGCCGGATCGCTCGAGAAGAACTCGCCGAAGCTGATGTGGTAGACGTCGTACGGGACGCCGTCGGTGATGAGCGGGAGCTGGAGCTCGAGCGACTCGGCGAGCGTGACCTCGCCGGTGCGGTCGTGCCAGAGGTCGAACGCGCGCTGCAGGTTCGACTGGCCGTAGAGCTGGATGTTGATGCCGGTGCGCACGCCGCGCGCGTGGGCGTAGTCGAGGATCGCGCGGGTGTGCGTCTTCCACGGCCCGTGGTACGCGGGGTCGTTGATGTCGTTCAGTCCCACCCACTGCACGTAGTTGCCGCGCTGCTTGATCGTCCAGTCGACGACGCGCTGCGCGCTCTCGAGGTTGGCCTCGCCGGGCTCCCAGAACGCGAAGTACGCCTCGATCGGGTGGAGCGTGTGGAGCTGGAAGCCGCGCACGCGGATCTCGGGCGCGTGCGCCGTCTCGCTCGCCGGCGGCGCGCGGCGCAGGCGCGGCGGGACGTACGTCTCGTACGGGCTGCGGAAGCGGAAGCCGAGGTTCTCGAGCGCGTGGGTCACGCCGTACTGCGCGCCGAGCAGGCCGCCGGCGGCGACGCGCTGGTAGGCGGCGGCGCCGGACGACGCCGGGCCGATCGTGTAGCACTCGGCGCACTGCGTCTCGTCGAGCACGACCGCGATGCGCTCGCCGGCGCGGCTCGCGGCCTCGGTCTCCGGCTGCGCGGCGGCGACGACGTCGATGCGCGCGTACGGCGTGAAGTCGGCGAGCGCGTCGACCGCGAAGACGACGGCCTCGTCGTCGTGGACGATGATGCTGATCGGCGTCGGGCGCTCGTTGTCGCCGCAGCCGGCGGCGAGCGGGACGGCGGCGGCTACGGCGGCGAGCACGGCGGTACGCACGCCGTCATGGTAACCGCAGTCCTTCGCCTCGTCCTCGCTGGCGCTCGGACTCGCTCGGGACGAACGGGGGCGATAGAGTCGGCGTCGTGCTGACCCGACCCATCGCCCGCGCCGAGCGCGACGTCACCGTCGTCGGGCTGGGCACGCGCGGGCTCGGCGGCGGGCTGCGCGGGCTCGAGCCAGAAGATGTCGCACGCGTGGTGCCGGCGGCGATCGAGCTCGGGTGCACGCTCGTCGACGTCTCGCCGGCGTGGACGGAGTCGCTGCGCGTGACCGGCGAGGCCGTGCGCGGGCTGCGCGCGCGAGACCGCGTGTGCG
>JAIOII010000306.1 GCA_019912685.1 Kofleriaceae bacterium | reverse complement strand
CGCGCGCGTACCCGGAGGCGGAGCCCTGGCTGCGCGCGCTGATGGCGTGCGCCTGATCCCGTCAGTCGACGACGAGGCGCGTGCGCTGGGCGGCGGCGGCGACGGTGGCGACGGCGCCAGCGTCGAAGGTGATGGCGTCGGCCTCGACGCCGTCGGAGAAGATGACGCCGCCCTGGGGCATGTGCGACTCGATCGTGAGCGAGTCGCCGGGGGCGATGACGCCGGCGGCGAGGCGGATGCCCGAGTGCTTGCTGGCGAAGGGCTCGCGCACGACGAAGCAGAGGCGCGGGTCCTCCCACGCGAGCGCGGGCGGCGTTCCGGCGGCGCCGCCGGTGAAGGCGGCGACGGCGGCGGCCATGTTGAAGACCGACGAGAGCCAGCCGGTCGAGCCGGCGCCGGTCGAGACGATGATGCCGGAGGACGATTGGACCTCGGCGGTGTCGGCGCCGGCGCGAAGGGCGTAGCGCGCCGAGACGTGGCTGCGCGCCCCGATGAAGAGGTCGTTGAACGCGAGCAGGCGCTGGCCGTCGGCGAGGCGGGCCTCGGCGAGCGTGACCTCGCGCAGGCGGGCCTTGCCGTCGAGCACGCGGCCGACGGCGGCGCGCGCTCCGTCGGTGCGGAAGGGCAGGAGCACGCCGTCGAAGCGCGCCGGGTCGGGGTTGACCGCGACGATCGGCTGGGCGCCGGCATACTTGGCGACGTTGGCGACGAGGCCGTCCTGACCGACGGTGACGACGAGGTCCGACGGCGCGAACAGGAACGTCGGCACGATCGCGCGCTCGATGGTCTGCACGCGGAGGCCGAGGTCGCCGTGGCCGAGCGTCCGGTGGAGCGTGTCGAGCGCGCGCGCGTACGCCTCGTCCTCGGCGGCGTAGTCGGCGAAGTCGCCGCCCGCGTGCTCGATGTAGAAGCGCGCCTGGCCCTTGCTGTTGAAGCGCTCGACGAGCTGCTGGAGCCGCGTCTTGCGGGTCACGAGGACGAGCTTGTCGTAGGACGGCATGGAGGGATCATCTCCTTTGTTCGCGCCGGCTCGCCCGCTGCGCGGGCTTGGCCGCTTCGTCGTGGGTGCTGCCCCGGTTCTCGCTTCGCTCGTTGCCCCACTCCTCGCGGCTGGCGCTCACGGCTACTTGGCGAGGAGGGACTTCAGGAGGTCCGGGCTCATGTTGAGCTCGCCGATCTTCTCGGCGTTCTCGGCGAGCTCGCGGAAGGCGAGGGCGATCATGAGGCGCGGGTCGGCGCCGCTGCTCGAGACGGCCATGAGCGTCTTCCAGTCGGCCTGACGGAGCGGCGCGAGCGTCGCCTCGAGCGCGTAGGCGCGGCTGTCGGCGGCCTGCTTGTCGTTCTCGACCTGGCGCGCGATGAGCGCGGCGCGCTGCTCCTCGACGGCGATGTCGGCCGCCATCTTCTTCTCGCGGATCTCCTTCTTCTTGGTCTCGACGGCGAGCTCGGTGTTCAGCTCGCTCTCCTTGATGATGCGCTCCTGCTCGACGGCGGCGTTGCGGCGCGCGTAGATCGACGAGTCGGCCTCGCGCTGGAGCTGCTCGCGCGCCTCGGCCTCGAGCGCGCGCGCCATCTCGGGCGTCGGGCGCACGGCGAGGATCGTGAGGGCGAGCGGCTCGACGCCGAGCATCGCGACCGGCTCCGACGCGCGCAGGCCGGCGCTCACCTCGGTGACGAGCTCGGCCGACGACGCGAGCGCCTGGCGTAGCGTCATGCGACCGACGACCGCCTGCGCGAGCACCTGGGTGACGTGGACGAGGCGCTCCTCGAGCTTGTCGGGATCCTCGGAGCGGTGGCGGCCGGCCGCGTCGACCGTGAAGTCGAGGAGCGCGGCCAGCTTCCTGGGGTCGTCGACCCGGTACGTGAGCTGGCCCTGGATCGTGACCTCCTGGAAGTCGGCGGTCGTCGTCGTCCACACGAACGGCAGGTCGGCGCTCGCCTGCGGGACGAGCACGAGGGTCGAGGTCGGGGCGTAATAGAGGAACGAGAGCCCGCGGCCCTCGCGCTTCACCTTGCCGTTCTTGTAGTGCAGCACGTAGGTCGTGGGCGGGGTCTTGAGGTACGCGATGCCGAACATGTCTCTTGCCTCTCTTCGTGTGTGTTTGACACTAATATGGTGTCCGTAGTACACGATGTCAAGGTCCGGCAGCTGGGGTACCCTCCCGGCCATGGCGCTGAGCGAGTACGCGACGTACGACGGCCTGGGGCTCGCCGAGCTCGTGGCGAGCGGCAAGGTCCATCCACGCGAGCTGGTCGACGAGGCGATCGCGCGCATCGAGCGCGGCAACCCGCGCCTCAACGCGGTCATCCACCGCATGTACGAGTCGGCGCGGAAGACCGCCGAGCTGGCGCCGGGGAGCGGGCCGGCGCCGGCGACCGCGCCGTTCCGCGGCGTGCCGTTCCTCGCCAAGGATCTCGTGTCGAGCTGGAAGGGCGAGCCGATGGCATCGGGCACGCGCTTCCTCCTGGGGCGCGTCTCCGACAAGGACACCGAGCTCGCGACGCGGTACCGGCGCGCCGGCCTCATCCCGGTCGGCAAGACCAACACACCCGAGCTCGGGATCCTGCCGGTCACCGAGCCCGAGGCGTTCGGGCCGACGCGCAACCCGTGGGACACGTCGCGCACGCCGGGCGGCTCGAGCGGCGGCGCAGCCGTGGCGCTCGCCACCGGTGTCGTGCCGCTGGAGATCGGCAGCGATCTCGCCGGGTCGCTGCGCATCCCGGCACATTTCACCGGCCTCTGTTCGCTGAAGCCGGGCTTCGGCGTCGTGC
>JAIOII010000305.1 GCA_019912685.1 Kofleriaceae bacterium | reverse complement strand
CGTCCTCCACCACCAGCACCTTGTTGTCCATCGCCGCCTCCACGGCGAAAGTGTAGTGCGCGGCGCGCGCGCGGGCGAGGCGCGGACCGGCTCAGCCGGCGTCGGGGCGCGGCGCGCCCACGAGGATCGGCGCCATCAGGTGCTCGAGGCGCCGCCGCCGCTCGCCGGCGAGCGGCGTGAGCCCCGTGTCGATCGAATCGGTGAGCTGGATGTACGTGAGGTCGCTCACGCGTTCGATCCGCGCCGGCTCGACCTCGGCGCGCACCCGCTCGACGCCGCCGATCGCGGCCAGGTGGCCGTCGTGCAGGTACGTCCCCCAGCGCGGGTGGCGCGCGTACACGCGCCCCATGAGCTTCCGCCACTGCGACACCAGGCTGATCTGCTCCTGGAACGCCTCCGGCAGCCCGAGGTCGATGTCGCCGCTCGGCGTGTCGAGGACCATGCGCGTGAGCCACGTGTCGCACATCGCCAGGTCGTACGTCGGCCAGGCGCCGATCGTCGCGTGGAGCGCGCCGACCTCGACGAGGAGCTCGTGCATGAGCTCGATCCACCCCTCGAACGACTTGCCCTCCGGCAGCTCGGCCGAGCGACACGTGACCCGAAGCTGGTAGCCCTCGCTCCACTTCTCCTTCTCGCGATCCAGGTTCAGCATGACGGTCGTGAAGTCGCCGTCGCCGCGCGCGCGGTTCAGGCGGAGCGTCATGAGCTTGTCGGACAGGAGCGCGTCGAGGATGGGCCCGGCGCCGTTCTTGCCGCCGACGCGCCCCGCCTTGCGATCGTCACGCTTGTGGAGCCCCGAGTACGAGAGCCAGCACGGGAGCCACGGCCACCGCTCGTCGACGAGGAGCTGCGCGATGCGCTCGGCGCGCGCGCGATCGGTCCACGTCACCCTGGCGAAGTAGGCGGCGAGCCCGGCGTGCGGGAACTGGTTGTCGATGCGCGGTGCCTTCACGGGTGCTCCGTCACTGCGGAAGCTCGACGACGAAGTCCTTGAACAACTCGCCCTCGGGCGGACAGTACTCGTAGACGCGCAGCTCGGGCTCGAGCTTGGCCGTCTGGCTGGCCTCGTCGAAGCACGACCGGAACACCTCGAGCTTGTCCTTCAGCTCGTCGCGCTTCTTGACGCCGCGGAGCGCCTTCTCGATCTCCTCGATCCCGTCCTCGATCTGCTCCTTGCCGCGCGCCTGCGCGCCGCTGTTGTTCGGCTTGATCTCGACCACGTAGCAGGTCGAGCCCGAGACCCGGATGCAGTCGACGCGGCGGCTACCGAAGGTGAGCTCGCTGGCGGTGCACTTGCTGGAGTCGGACTGGATGCGCTTGTGCTCGTTCTTGCCGGTCTCCATCTTCGCCCGGAACTCGGGATCGTTGGCGCCACCGAGCTCGTTGTCGAGCAGCCGCTGCAGGCTCGCCATCACCCCGGTGATGTCCTTCGCGCTGCGCTGCGCGCCCTTCGCCAGCTCCTCGTCCTCCTCCTTCATCAGGCGGTCGGCGCGCGCCACGAGCGCGTCGCCGTCGCGCTGGATCGACTGCCAGCGCGGCCGGACGTTGTCCCGCATGCGGTTGGCGAGCTCGGCCAGCTTGGCCGCGTAGGCGTCGCCCTCCGCGGAGTCGCCGGGCGACTCGGGCAGCTTGCAGAACATGTCGCGCACGGCGGCCGTGTCCTGCTTGTACCACCGCCGCAGCTCCTGGATGCCCGCGTACCACGTGCGCTGATCGGCGCGCAGCACGTCGAGGTCGCGGGTGTTGCTGGTCTTGCTGTTCTCGAGCAGCGTGACCTTCGCCTTCACGTCGGGGTTCTCGGCGCCCATCGCCAGCTTGTCGCACTGCTCGTGCGCGGCCGCGCGCGCCTTCTTCCAGTGCTCGAAGATGGCGGCCGCCGACGCGCGATAGCGGTCGCGCACGTCGCGCCAGCGGCCCTCCGACGCGTCGAACCGCTGCGCCTCCGCGAACGCGCGCTCCATGACCCCGTGCTGCTCGTCGGTCCTGGCCAGGCCGGCCTTGATCGGCTCGGCGAAGCCGCGGGCGCGCAGCGGGATCTGGGCGATGCCCCTGGTATCGCGCTTGTCGACGAAGCCGCGGATGATCTCGTCGAGGCGCTGCCTCGTCTCCTGGCACTTCTCCGGCGCCTTGTCAGCCAGGTACTGGGCCTGCTTGAGCGTCCGCAGGTGCGGCAGCGCCGCGCGCGCCGCGCGCGCGAGGTTGCGCCACGTCTCGACCCGCCGCCGCGCCTCGCCGTCGCTGCCCTTCACCCGGTCCAGCTGCTCGAGCAGGCGCTCGACCTCGGCCAGCTTGCCCTCGGCGCTGGCGACGTCGGCGTCGCCGGAGTCGCCCTCGAGCCGATCGAGGTACGAGGCCAGCTCGCCGAGCTGCCGGTCGAGCCCCTCGTACACCATCTCGATGCCCTTCTTGCCCTCGAACAGCTTCTTCATCGCCTCCTCGACGAGCGGGTTGCGCTCCTCCTTCGCCAGGTTGCCGCACACGTCGTCGCGCTTGACCTGCTCCCACTGCTTCAGCGTGTGCTGGTACATCGCCTGCCCGGCGGCGACGAGGTTGTTGCGCACGTCGCTCCACCGCCCGTCGCTGTACGAGAAGTCGTCGACGCGATCGAGCCAGCCGTACATCTCGTTCTTCGTGCGCTCGGCCTGCTCGCTCGCCTCCTTGCCGACCCGGCCGAGCTCGCGGGCCAGCCTGGGCACCTCGTCGACGCCGCGGGGATCCGGGCTGTCGGTGAACGCGCGCATCCGCGCGACGAGCTCGCGCGTGGCGTCCTCGCACTTCTTGGGCCACTCGTCGACCTTGCGATGCCCCTTCTTCAGCTCGCGCAGGTAGCCGGCGGCGTCCTTGTAGCGGCTCGCGATGTCCGGATACGACTCCCCCATGCGGCGAACGTCGGAGTCGTCGCCCGCGTCGTTCTTCAGGTCGCGCGCCTTCTCGGCGACGCGCCCCGCGTAGTCGACCGTGCGATCGAGGTCCGACGTGCTCGAGTCGCCGGGCACGTCGCGCAGCTCGCTCGCCATGTCCGCGAGCAGGCGCTCGATCTCGTCGCGCAGTCGCCGCCGCGACGACTCGTCGGCGCGGACCGGCGCTCCCGACGCCGTGATCATCAGCCCGATCGCCAGCGCCGCCATCAGGACACCGTGCACACCACGCTTCCGCCTCGTCGTCATCACGAACCTCCCGCGCTCCACACCGTAGTCGATCGAACCGGCGGTCGAGCTCGCGCGGACATCTCCGCCGAAGATTGCCGCCTGGCGTTTGACGTTCTCTGCCGGTCCGCGTGTCAAGATGAGTCTGAAGCGCGAACGCTGTCGTGGCGAGGTGATCATGCAGAAGCAGGGGCTCCTGATCTCGGTCGTGTCGTTGGTGCTCGCCGGTCCGGCGTGCAAGGTCTCCACGTCGGGGTTCACCACCGGAGGCGGAACCTCGGGCGGCGGTGGCGGCGGCGGCGGCGGCGGCGCGAGCCGTCCCATCGTCATCCCCGATCTGTTCCGGATGACGAAGGACGAGGCGGTGGCGGCGCTCGAGCGCGCCGGCTTCGACGGCACGATCAGCTGGGACGATCAGCTCTGCGGCAGCGTGGTCGAGGGGCAGATCATCGAGAAGGGCGAGGTCTGCCGCCAGCATCCGCCGGCTGGCCGCGAGCAGGGCTCGCGCCTGCCGATCTCGATCCTGGTCCAGCCCGAGGACCCGCGCCACGGCAAGGTCGGTGAGTTCGGCGAGTGGCACCTCATGCCCGACGTGGTCGGCATGCACGTCGACAAGGCGCGCGCCGCCATGCGCGCCGCCGGCTTCACCGAGGAGCGGACCCGGATCAGCGTGCGCGAGGAGGCCGGCTGCAAGCCGCACCACGTCTGCAGCACCTACCCCGAGGCGCTCAAGCGCTCGGGCCAGGGCAGCGACCGCGTCCTCGTCGTCGGCGCCGACCCGACGGCCAAGTCGCCCGAGGCCAAGCCCGAGGCCAAGCCCGAGGAGAAGCCCGGCTCGTACTTCTGATCCGGGGTCGCGGTACAACCGGGCCATGAGGGCCCCGTGATCGATTCGCTCGTCGACGCGCGCCAGTTCGCCGCAGGCGCGATCCGCACCGCGCTCGCGGCGCCCGTCGGTCCCGACGACGCTCCGCGGACGATCGGCCCCTTCGCGGTGGTCGCCCACGCGTTGCCCCTCGCGTCGCCGCCGGGCGAGCTGCCGCCCGACTTCGACGTGCGCCCGCATCCGCACATCGGGCTCGCGGCCGTGACCTGCATGCTGGAGGGCCACACCACGCACCGCGACTCGCTCGGATCGCGCCAGGAGGTCGGGCCCGGCGGCGTCAACTTCATGATCGCGGGTCGCGGCGTCGTGCACTCGGAGCGGTTCGAGCGGCTGCGGACGCTGGGCGGCACGCTCGAGCTGCTCCAGATCCTGCTCGCGCTGCCCGACGGGCACGAGGAGCTCGAGCCGCGCTTCGTGCACGTGGCCCCCGCCGACGTCCCGCGGTCGAGCGAAGGCGGCGCGCTCGTGCGCCGCCTCGCCGGCGACGACACCGCGCTCCCCTTTCCGACGCCGGTGTTCCTCCACGTCGTGCAGCTCGAGCCCGGCGCTCGTTACCTTCCGCCCGCCGCGCATCGCGAGCGCGCGGTGTACGTCGTCTCGGGCGCGATCGCGATCGACGGCAGCCCCGTCCGCGCGCAGCAGACGGCGCTGCTCGCGCCCGAGACGACGTACAC
>JAIOII010000304.1 GCA_019912685.1 Kofleriaceae bacterium | reverse complement strand
CTGCTCGGCCTGGCGATCCATGAGCGCGAGCAAGGTCGGGTCCGCCGTGGAGAGCGGCAGCTCGAGCACCGCCTGCGGCAGCGCGACGCCGTTCTTGCCGGCGCTCCACCGGATGCGGTCGGTCCCGATCGCCGCGACGAGGCCACGCGGGTCCGCCGGCGCGGCGTGCGCGAACCAGGCGCGCTCCGGGACGCACGGCGCGCCGCTCAGCTGGCGCGCGCGGTGCAGCAGCATCACGACAAAGAACTCGTTGCCGTGGCGGCCGAGGCACTGCGGCTCGCCGGCGATCGCCTGCTCGACGATGCCGACGCCGCGCTCCTCGCGCGCCGTGATCGTCACGAGCTCGTTGAGCAGCCCGATGTAGCGGACGATGCGGGCGAGCGCGTCGCGCACCGTCGGCGCGCTGCGGCAGCTGTACTCGAGCACGCCGTAGGCGCCGCGCGGCAGCTGCTGGCCGAGGCGGATGCCGAGATCGGGATCGCCCGCGGCCTCCGCGGCGGCGGACGAGGAGATCCGCGTGTCCCTCGACGGGCTGCGCGCCATCCTCGACGCCGCCGCGGTCGGGGGCAGCTCGAAGCGGCGGAGGAGCGCGCCGACGTCACCGCCGCCGCGCTCGATGAGCCCGAGCAGCGGGCCCACGAGCTGCGAGCGCATGGTGCGCGGCGCGCGCGGCATGCGCCCGATGGTACGTCAGGTGCCCTCAGGCTTCCGGTGCCCTCAGGCTTCCGGAATGCGTCCCTGCTCGCGGAGGCTCTCCAGCTCGGCCAGGAAGCGCAGCTCCTCCAGGCGTTCGCGTAGACCGGGACGGGCTTCCACGAACGCCGACCAGGCGGCGCGCATGAAGGAGTCCAGGTCAGCGTCACCGGCGGCGCTGGCCGCCAGCGCCAGGAGCTCCTGGAACGGCGCCTTGCGGCTTTCGATGTCGTTTTCCGTCTCCATGAAAACAAGGGAACCATGATCCGCCGAAGCGTCAACCCTCGAAACCGGTGAGCGCAGGGCGTGCGTTCGCGCTCGTCGGTCCAGGTCGCCGAGACCATGGACGGATGGTGAGAAGATGCGGATGATGAAAATCGTCCTGCGCGCCTCTGCCACAGGGACTGCCCGTTACCACGCACGTCACGCCGCGGCGGTCACCGCCGATCACGTGCGGATGCTCGGCGACCTGTCGCTGTCGTCGGTGGGGCTCGGCTCGTACCTCGCGCCGCCCGACGACGCGACGGACGCGCGATACGAGGCCGCCGTCGCGCGCTCGCTCGCGCTCGGCGCGAACGTCGTCGACGCGGCGATCGTGTACCGCAACCAGCGTAGCGAGCGCGCGATCGGCCGGGCGCTGCGCGCGGTCGAGCGCGCAGGCGTTGCACGCGACGAGATCGTCGTGGCGACCAAGGCGGGATTCCTCGGCTTCGACGGCGATCGGCCGGCGGATCCGCGCGCGTATTTCCAGGAGACGATCGTCGATGCAGGTCTTGCCGGCTGGGAGGACATCGCCGCGGGGTGTCATTGCCTCGCGCCGCGCTTCCTCGCCGATCAGCTCGCGCGGAGCCGCGCCAACCTCGGCGTCGACACGATCGACGTCTATTACCTGCACAACCCCGAGACGCAGCTCGACGAGGTCGATCGGCCGACGTTCCTGCGCCGCATGCGCGCCGCGTTCGAGGTGCTCGAGCGCGCGCGCGCCGACGGGGCGATCGCGCGCTACGGGCTCGCGACGTGGTTCGGGTTCCGCGAGCCGCCCGGCGCGCGGAACCCGAACC
>JAIOII010000038.1 GCA_019912685.1 Kofleriaceae bacterium | reverse complement strand
GCGCTCGCCGCGGGCGCGCGCGGCGTGGTGCTCCGCGACGATGTCGGTCCCGAGATCGGGGCCGCGCTGACCGCGGTGAAGAGCGGCCTCACCGTCATCGACACGACCCTCTCGTCGACACTTGTCTCGGCCTCGCCCTCGCCGGCCCGCGCCGATGCGCGCCCCGTCGAGCACCGACCCCGCGGCGGCGGCGGCGAGCTCACCGAGCGCGAGCGCCAGGTGGTGGCGCTCCTCGCCGAGGGCCTGTCGAACAAGCTCATCGCGGATCGACTGGGCATCAGCGATCACACCGCCAAGTTCCACGTGAACGGCGTCATGGCCAAGCTCGGCGCGGGGACCCGCACGGAGGCGGTGGTCGAGGCAGTTCGACGCGGCCTCGTCACCCTCTGACGCTGTAGACTGGCGGCCTCGTGCCGCCAGACGACGAAACCATCGAATCCGCCAGCGGGGCGGACACCGCGGTAGGCTCCTCGGCCCCGACCGGCGATCGTCTCGCTCCGGGCACCAGGCTTGGACGCTACGAGATCCGCGACGTGATCGGCGCCGGCGGACTGGGCGTCGTCTATCGCGCCCACGATCCCGAGCTCGAACGCGAGGTCGCGATCAAGGTCGTGGCGGCGCGCGGTGGCCGCCGTCAGGAGCGACTGCTCGCCGAGGCGCGCACGATGGCGAAGCTCGACCATCCGGCGGTGATGCCGGTGTTCGACGTCGGCGCGATCGATGCCGGCGTCTACATCGTCATGCCGTATCTCGCGGGAGGGACGCTGCACGACTGGATCCACGCAAAGCCGCGGCCGTGGAAGGACGTGCTCGCCCGCTTCATCCAGGCAGGCGGAGGGCTCGAGGCCGCCCACCGCGCCGGACTCGTGCATCGCGACTTCAAACCGAGGAACGTGCTGCTGGACGGAGACAACGTGCTGGTCGCCGACTTCGGGATCGCGACGTACGAGTCGCCGGATGCTGCCGGCGCCGCAGGCGGAGCGAGTCTCGTCGGCGGTACGCCGGGCTACATGGCGCCCGAGCAGGCGCGCGGCGACGACGTCGATGCGCGTGCGGATCAGTACAGCTTCTGCATCAGCCTCTGGGAAGGCCTCCACGGCGAACGCCCGAACGACGCGGACACCCGCACGGCGAGCCGTCCGAGCGCCGACAACCTTCCGCCTCGGCCGGCAGAACGGCGACACGCTCCGAGGTGGCTTCTCGACGCCGTGTCGCGCGGCTTCTCGGCGAACCCCGACCAGCGATGGCCATCGCTCGCGGCGCTGATCGATCACATCGAGTCGCGAGGGAGACGCCCTCGCCGCGTGGCGACGTCTGCAACGCTCGTCCTGATTGCCGGCGCTGCCGTCGCGTTCGCCGTCTCCATGAGCCGCACCTCCGGCGACGAGTGTCCCGACCCTTCCTCGCGCGTGGCCGGCATCTGGAACCCGAGCGTCCGGGCGGGCGCGGAGGCTGCCTTCCTCGCCACCAAGGTGTCGTACGCGGGGGATCTTGCGGCACGCCTTCTTTCGGAGGTCGATGCGCGGACGACGACCTGGCGCGCCGCGGTGATCGAAACCTGCCGACTTCGACGATCCGGCAAGCCGAGTGAGGCCGTTCTCGATCTGCGATCGCAGTGTCTCGAGCGCTGGCTACAGGAGCTGCGCGGGACCATAGGCGTGCTCGCCGGCGTCCGCGACCGGAAGTCCATCGATGCAGCCGCCGAAGCGGCTCGAGCGATGTCACCGATCGGTGATTGCACGGACAACACGTTGCTCGGACGCCTCGTGCCTCCTCCGCCGGACCGGCGGGCCGACGTCGACCAGATCCGTGCCGAGCTCCTGGAGCTCGAGCTCGCCCTCCGCACGCAGACGATCACGGATGCCGTGAAGGATGCTGCTCGACTGGTCGATCGCGCTCGCGCGGCAGGCCACGACCCGACGCTGGCGCGCGTGTTGAAGTTCCAGGCGAACCTGTTGCGAAAGACAATGGACGCCGAGGCCAGCAAGCCTGTCTTGGCGGACCTTGCGCAGGTCGCCGCCCGAGGCGGCGACGACCGAACCGCCGCATGGGCCTGGGTGGAGCGGATTTCGGTCAACAACGGTTTGGAACAAAGGGAGGAAGCGGCTCAATTGCTTCCAGCTGCCCATGCCGCCGTCGCGCGCGCCGGCAACCCCATCGATCTGAAAGCGTTCCTGATGATCACTGAGGCAAGCCTCGTCGATGGCGAAGGGCAACCCGAGCGCGCTCTGGCGCTCCTGAAGGAGGCCGAACAAACGCTTCGTGCTGCTGGCGCCGACACCCCGGGAAGCGAGTATGCCGCCGTCCTGCGAGGTGTTCTCGGCGGGATCGGAGCCGCCCATGGCAGCGCCGGCGACTTCGACGCGTCTGCCGCTGCGTTCCGCGAAGCCCTGGCAGAAGCCGAGCGACACGTCGGTCCCGAGCATCCGGATCTCGGCGTACTACACTACAACCTGGGGGAGACGCTGCGACGAAGCGGACGGGCCGAAGAAGCGTTGACGGCGTTCAACCGAGCCAACCGCATCTACGAACGCGCCGTCGGGCCCTCGTCCGCTTTGGTTAGCGCGCAAGCCAGGATTGCGGGGATCTTGTATCTTCTCGACCGAACCGGCGAGAGCCTCATCGCATTCGACAAGGCGCTCGCGTACGCCCGTCAGGTGCTGCCGCCGGACAGTCCAGTGATCGCCGGCATCATCTCGGATCGAACGGCGGTCCTGCTCGATCTCAAGCGCTACCAGGAAGTGATCGATCAGCTCACGCCGGTCATCGAGTCTCGCGAGAAGCAGGACCCCAAGGGCGTCGCGACCGCACTCAACAACCGTGGCGCCGCCTACCGCCGCCTCGAACGCTACGATGAGGCCGCGCGTGACTACGAAAAGGCGATCGCGCTGATCGACGGTTCGAAGGGTGGCGAACGTCAGCTGGTGACGTTCCTCCAGTGGCTAGGACGCACGTACATTCTGGCGAACCAGCCGCAGAAGGCGATCGCGCCACTCGAGCGTGCCGTGGCCGACCAGACGAAGGGACGCAACGAGCAGGCGCAGCGGATCGCCGGATGGCTGCTCGGTCGTGCGCGCGTCGAAGCGAAACGCGACATCGCGCGCGGGATGGCGGACGTGAAGGCGGCGCGCGAGGTGATGGTGAAGGCGGGCGACGTCGAGGATGTCGCCGAGGTCGACGCCTGGCTCGCGAAGCGGAGGCTCGCGAAGTGAGTAGGCCGACGGCCCCGTCCGCCGTGGCCGCCGGCGTCAGGCCGCTCTGAATACGAGGCGCTTGCCACCGGGCGGGTCGTGGTAGACGATCGGGCAACCATGCCGCTTTTCGATCTCGAGTGTCAGGCCTGCAAGCACCGCTGGGAGGACATGGTCCGGAGCGGTGAGATTCCTCCGTGTCCGCAGTGTGCGGCGACCGACGTGGCCAAGCTGCCGACCGTCGGGCTGATGAAGAAGCCCGACTTCGTCCCGACCCCGGGCACGTCCATCGAGTTCAACACCGGCCCCCGGACATCGAAGGGGACGAAGGTCGACGGGCTGAAGATCAAGAAGCTGTAGAACGCGCGCGATTGCGGGGGGCCTGCGCGCACGAGGCGCGCATTCTACTGGCGCCGCATCAGCGGTAGACTGCCGCGCCGTGCCCGGATACGACGACGAGACCGAGACGTCGAGCCAGATCACGAGTGATCCGGCCCTCGACGCGACGGTGGAGGCGGCGGGCACGCCGCCGCCCCCCGTCGGTGACGCCGACGCCGAGCGAGACGGCGGCGTGCCGCGGGTCGCGTTCATCGGCCGCTACAAGGTTGTCGACGTCCTCGGCAGCGGCGGCATGGGCGTCGTGTACCGGGCGCGCGATCCCGATCTCGATCGCGAGCTCGCGATCAAGGTGGTGCGCTCGCACAGCGGCACGCCGCGCGCGCAGGAGCGCCTGCTGGAGGAGGCGCGCGCGATGGCCAAGCTGCGCCACCCGGCGGTGGTGCCGGTGTTCGACATCGGCACGACGGCGCGCGGCGTGTTCATCGTCATGCCGATGGTCGGCGGCGGGACGTTCTACGACTGGATGAAGGCGCCGCACCCCTGGCGCCAGGTGGTCGAGCGCTTCCTCGCGGCCGGGCGCGGCCTCGCGGCGGCGCATGCGGCCGGCCTGATCCATCGCGACTTCAAGCCGCGCAACGTGCTCGTCGGCGAGCGCGGCGAGGTCATGGTCGCGGACTTCGGCATCGCCGCGCGCACCGACGACTCGATCGATCCCGAGCGCGCGAGCTCGACGCCCGGCAGCGCGCAGGTGTCGTCGATCGCCGGCACGCCCGCGTACATGGCGCCGGAGCAGGCGACGAGCGCGACCATCGACGCGCGCGCCGATCAGTACAGCTTCTGCATCAGCATATGGGAGGCGCTCTGCGGCGAGCGGCCGCACGAGGCGGAGACCCGGACGCAGGGTGGCGTCGCGCTGCCCGCGGTGGCGACGAGCGCGGGCCGTGCGAAGGCGCCGAGCTGGCTGCTCGCCGCGATCGCGCGCGGCTTCTCGGCGTCGCCGGACCATCGCTGGCCGTCGATGAACGCGCTCCTCGAGCACATCGAGCGACGGCTGCGCCGGCCGCGGCAGATCGCGGTCGCGGTCGGGGCGGCCGGTCTCCTGGCGACCGCCGCGGCGGCGGCCCTCCTGGCCTCGGACCACGCCGAGGATCCCTGCCCCGATCCGCGCCCAGATCGAGCGGTCGTTCCAGGCGAGCGCCCTGCCCTACGCCGGCAGGATCCGCGCCAGCATGTCGCCGGCGTAGGGCAGGGCG
>JAIOII010000303.1 GCA_019912685.1 Kofleriaceae bacterium | reverse complement strand
CGTGAAGATGAGCGCGGGCGAGGAGCCGGTCACGAGCGCCGCCTTGTACGCGAAGTGATAGCCGGCGATGAACGCGGCCGTGCCGACCGCCCACAGGATCGCCGTGCGCGACGCGCCGCGCTCGAGCGACGACGCCGCGAGGCCGGCGAGCACGAGCGCGCTGCCGGCGCCCGAGAGCACGGTCAGCTGCTCGCCGAGCGCGACGATCGAGATCGGCCACACGAGGATCGCCGCCGTGCCGCGCGAGATCGTGTACACGGGCCCGAGCGGCCCCGCCGCGAGCGCCCGCCCGAGCGCCTGGAAGTAGCCGGCCTCGAGCGCACCGGCGATCGCGCCGAGCACCGCGGCGCGCCCCGTGATCGTCGCGCCGCCGAACGCCACCTCGACCGCCGCGACCGCCGCCGCCAGCACGCCGGCGGCGGCCACGATCGCGTGCACCGCCGCGCTCGGATCCGCGCTCTTCTTGACCAGCGCGTTCCACGCCGCGTGCAAGAACGCCGAGATCAGCACCAGCGCGTACGAGGTCACGCGTCCTCCTCGTAGCACGTCGCCGACTCGTGGTAGCTACATGCCGCATGACGTACGACGTCGCCGCGGCCACCGCGTACCTCGCGAAGGTCGAGCCCCGCTTCGCCCCGCTCATCGAACGCCATGGCACGCCGGACCTGACGCCGACCAGGGATCCGTTCCAGACGCTCGGGCGCGCCATCATCTACCAGCAGCTCGCGGGCGCCGCCGCCGCGACGATCTACAAGCGCTTCTGCGCGCAGTTCGGCGGCACGCGGTTCCCGAGGCCGGCCGCCCTCGCCGCCGCGACCCCGGAGAGCCTCCGCCCGGCCGGCCTCTCGCGCTCGAAGGCGCTCGCGCTCATCGACCTCGGGTCGCACTTCGCCGACGGGCGCGTGAAGCCGAAGGCGCTGCTCACCGCCCCGGACGCCGACGTCTCCGCGATGCTCCTGCCGATCCGCGGCATCGGGCCCTGGTCCGTCGACATGTTCGCGATGTTCGGCCTCTGCCGCCCCGACGTCTGGCCCGTCGGCGATTTTGGCGTGCGCCAGGGCCTGCAGTACTTCCTGCGCCTGCGGGCGCTCCCCGAGGGCAAGCGGCTGGAGCGGGTCGCCGAGCCGTGGCGACCCTGGCGCTCGCTCGCCGCCTGGTACATGTGGCGCGTGGTCGAGGACCGCCGCGCCCGTCCGACGCGGTAAGATGGCTTCGCACGCAGCATGAGCTGGAAGGGCCAAAAGTTCCCGCTCCAGCCCGGTTCCAACCCGGGCTCGACGGGCGGACGCACGTTCCAGGCGCCGACCGGCTTCCGCGACAGCCCGGATCCGGCGCTCGCCACAGGGGAGGTCATCAGCTCGACCTACACGGTGCGGCGCGAGCTCGCGCGCGGCGACGCCGGCAGCGTGTTCGAGGTCTGGGACATGCTCGTCGAGCGCGCCGCCGTCCTCAAGGTGGCGTGGCGCGATCCGGGCACGCCGTCGCTCGTCCCCGAGGCGCGTCGCTGCGCGGCGGTCGCGGCGCGCGGTAACGCCGCGGCGGCGGTGTTCGGCGTCAGCAACCACCGCGGCGCCGAGTACCTCGCCGGCGAGTACATCGACGGGGTCACCGCGCGCGATCACCTGCGCGCCATCGCCGCCACCGGCGCGCGGCCGAGCGCGACCGAGCTCGTGTCGCTCGTCCTCGCGGCGGCGCGCGCGCTCGCGTCGGTCCACCAGGCCGGCTTCGCCGTCGGCGATCTCGCGCCCGAGACCGTGCTCGTCACGCCCGAGCAGCGCGTCGTGTTCGGCCGCTTCTCGCTCGGCCAGGTCCCGGCGATCGGGCCCGCCGGCGTGTGCTTCGCGCCCGAGGTGATCACCGGGCAGAAGAGCGCCGCCGATCCGGCGGCGGTCGCCGCGATCGATCTGTACGGGCTCGGCTGCCTCGCGCTCGAGCTCGCGCTCGGTCAGCCGGCGTTCGCGGGCGAGACCGTCAAGGCGGTCATGTTCGGCCACGTGCACCAGCGCCCGCCCGCGCTCGCCGAGGTCCGCACCGACGTGCCGGTCGAGCTCGCCGATCTCGTCGGCGAGCTGCTCGCCAAGGATCCGGCGGCGCGGCCGTACGACGCGGCCAGCATCGTCGAGCAGCTCGAGATCGTCAACGAGCGCGCGCAGGCCGGCAAGCGCAGCGTGCGCGTGCTCGTCGTCGACGACGACGGCGATCGCGTGCGCCAGCTATGGAGCGCCGTGCGGCGCTCGCACCCGCGCTCGCAGGTCGACGCGGCGCGCGACGGCAAGGAAGCCGCCGCCAAGCTCACGCGTGATCGCCCCGACCTCGTGCTGATCGACGCCGCGCTCGGCAAGATGAACCCGGGCATGAACGCGCTCGAGCTCATCATGTACGCGCGCGGCCTCGACGAGCTGAAGGGCGCGCTCCTCGTCGTCACCGGCGACGGGGTCAGCGAGGGCGACGCGGCGATGCTGGCGCAGTTCGGCGCGCGCGTGGCCGGCGGCCGCACCCGGGTTGCGGACGTGGTCGGACGGCTGGTGCGCGAGGTCGCGTCGACGCCGCGGATCACGGGCGCGCGCCGCACGCTCGTCGGTTGACACGGAGGCCGACGGCGGCGTCTCCTCGGGGGATGCTGTCGGGACGCTGGCTCCTGTGCTCCATGTCATGTGTGGTGGTGGCGTGCGGCGGCGGGGAGGACGAGGCGCCGGGCGCGCTGTTCGAGCTCGACGGCGAGCTGACGGGCGACGGCTTCTTCGACTTCCCGTTCCCGTCGGACCTGCGGGTCGACGCCGACGGCACCGCCGCGTACGCCGGGTTCCCGAACAAGGGCGCGAACCGGCTCGTCACGCAGCTGACGGCGCTCGCCGACGCGCGCCGCGGCTTCCCGGTGATGGCGAGCGCGTACTTCCGCTTCGCCGAGGCGCTGCCGGCGCGGGCGCCGTCGGAGCTGATCGCCGCGTCGGTGGATGCGCCGATCCTGTACGTCGACGTCGATCCCGACTCGCCGGATCGCGGGAAGCTGGTGCCGATCGTCGCGCAGACGCTCCAGCCCGACGACACGGCGGCGGCGTTCTTGCTCGGCGTCGGCCCGCGCCCGGGGTGGGTGAACGCGCCGGCGACGACGTACGCGGTCGTCGTGCGCCGCGCGTTCACCCACCCCGGGCGCACGCCGTCGGGGGCGCGGGGCGCGGAGCTGGTCGAGGTATACGCGCCGCTGTGGCCGGTGCTCGACGAGCTGGGCGTCGCGCGCGACGACGTGCTCACGGCGACGGTGTTCACCACCGGTGACGAGGTCGCGCTCTTGCACGAGCGCAGCGAGGCGATCCGCGCGGCGCACGACGCCGTGATCGCGAACGTGCGCCTCGATCCGGCCGACGGCGCCGCGCACGACGGCTACTGCGAGCTCCTCGCCGACGTCACGTTCCCGCAGTTCCAGGCCGGCGTGGCGCCGTACTCGAGCGACGGCCAGTTCGTGCTCGACGCGAGCGGCGTGCCTGTGAAGCAGGGCGAGCTGGTGGCGCCGCTCGTCCTCACGATCCCGGCGGGCGAGATGCCGGCGGCCGGCTGGCCGCTCTACCAGTTCTTCCACGGCTCGGGCGGGCTCTCGAGCGGGCTGGTCGATCTGGGCAAGACGCTCGTGGCCGGCGGCGATCCCGTCGTCGGTGAGGGGCCGGGCTACGTCGTCGCGCGCCACGGGATCGCGGCGGCGGCGTCGGCGTTGCCGCTCAACCCCGAGCGCTACGCCAACGCGAGCGACTACGAGTACCTGAACCTCGTCAACCTCGGCGCGTTCCCGTACACGTTCCAGCAGGGCGTGATCGAGCAGCGCTTGCTCCTCGACGCGCTGCTCGAGCTGGCGATCCCGCCGGCGGCGCTCGCCGGCTGCAGCGGGCCGACCTTGCCGTCGGGCGTGGTCGCCCACCGCTTCGACGGGGCGAAGCTCACGGCGGGTGGCCAGTCGATGGGCGGCATGTACACGAACATGATCGGCGCCGTCGAGCCGCGGCTGGGCGCGCTCGTGCCGACGGGCGCGGGCGGCTACTGGAGCAAGATGATCCTCGACACCGACCTCATCGCCGGCGCGCGCGGCTTCGTCGGCGGCGTGTTCGCGACCGACGAGACCCAGCTCACGTTCCTGCACCCGGGGCTCGCGCTCATCAGCGTCGGCTGGGAGATCGCCGAGCCGATGGCCTCGATGGCGCGGCTGGCGCGCCGCCCGCCGCCGGGGTTCCCGGCGAGGCACGTCTACGAGCCGGTGGGGCTCGACGACGTCTACTTCCCGACCGAGATCTTCGACGCCGCCGCGCTCGCGTACGGCAACCGCCAGGCCGGCGCGGCGCTGTGGCCGGAGCTGCAGGAGGCGCTGGCGCTCGACGGCCTGGGCGGGCTGGAGACGTACCCGGTGAGCGCGAACGTCGGCGGCAAGACCCGCGTCGTCGTCCAGTTCGCGAGCGACGGCATCGCCGACAGCCACTACATCTACCGCCAGCTCGACGAGGTGAAGCACCAGTACGGCTGCTTCCTCGCGAGCTACGTGCGCACGGGGACGCCGGTGGTGCCGGCGCCCGCCGCCCTCGCGACGCCCTGCGACTAACCTTCGGGCGCGTGGCGGGTCAGTGCGGGCATGAAGCGATTCGTTCTCGCGTTCGTTCTCGTGACCTCGGTCGTGCTTGCCGGCGGCGCGGCGCCCGCGCTCGCCGATCGTGGGCCGTACGCAGGCCCGGGCGCGCAGCCGCCGGGCATGCAGCAGCCGGGCATGGAGCGTCCGGGCAAGCACCACCGGGGCATGAAGCACCGCCACCGCAAGCACCAGCTCCGCCAGAAGCTCGTCCAACAGTTCGACCGCGACGGGGACGGCCGCCTCACCGGCGAGGAGAAGCGCGCCGCGAAGCAGTTCGTGCGCCAGTACCGCCAGGACCGGCGCATCGCGAAGCTGCGCCGGTTCGACGCCGACCAGAACGGCTGGCTCTCGCCCGAGGAGCAGCGCGCCGCGCGTCAGGCGTTCAAGACGAAGCGTCAGGAGCGCCGCGCTCGTCGGGATCGCGGCGAGTAGCCGCAGGACGTGGGTGCAGGTGACTACGCGCGGCGGCGGCGGCGGGCGAACAGGCCGAGGAGGACGAGGGAGAGCGGGGCGAGGGCGGTGCGCGGGTCGGCGCCGCCGGCGGTGGAGCAGCAGCCGGCGGGCTCGTGGTCCCAGGTCTCGGTGGGCTCGCAGTCGGTGTTGCAGTCGTCGGTGTCGTCGAGGTTGCCGTCGTCGCAGGTCTCGTACGCGTCGACGATGCCGTCGCCGCAGTAGGCGACGCGGCAGGTGGTGCGGCAGGCGCTGTCGGGGACGTCGGCGTTGGCGTCGCCCAGGTCGCACTGCTCGGCGGGGTTGCGGACGCCGTCGCCGCAGACCGAGTTGATGTTGGCGACGATGCAGACGTCGTCGAGGTTCCAGCCGCCGAGCTCGAACGCCTGATCGGAGTCGATCTGCCAGCGCACGGACACGTGCTTGTCGAAGATGCGCGAGGAGAGGGCGAGGTCGTTGAAGACCCACGCCTTGTCCTCGTGGTGCTGGGTGCGGTTGCTGTTGCCCTGCGACGTCACGTTGGCCCACGCCTGCTCGCCGTTCACGTGGATCGTCGCGTGATCGTAGAAGCCGTCCTCGACGCCGAGCCAGCGGCGGTAGTGCAGGCGCACGTCGCTCCACTGGCCGGTGTCGATGCGCGGCGTCTCGACCCACACCACGCGGTCGTCGGGGTATCCGCCCTGGGTCGACGAGAGGCCCGTGCCGAGGATGCGCGTGCCCGAGTACGCGACCTTGGGATCGCCGTGCTCGCGGCTGCCGCCGGGGACGCCCCACGCCCACGAGCCGTCGGTGTCGGCGCGCCAGCCCTCGGCGAACGGGTCGCTCTCGAAGTCGGTGCAGTAGAGCGGCATCACGTCGCCGCGGTAGACGTGGAACCACGGATCGGCGCGGTTGTCGGGGAAGACCATCTCGCTCTCGTCGGCGAACTTCACGCGCATGTGGTACTGCGCGACGTCGCCGTCGTCAGGGAGCGGCATCTCCGCGCTCCAGGTCTCGTCCGTCGCGGTCGCCGTCGCCGTGCCCGCGCGTGGGCTGTCGCCGTTGCCGCGCGGCTTCCACTCGAGGAGCACCTCCGTGATCGTGTCGCCGCAGTGGGTGTCGAGCCCCTCGAGCGACAGCGTCACCGGGAACATCGTGAGCTCGGTCGTGAACGGCACCACCGCCTCGGCCGCGAGCCCGCCGCCGATCGTGCGCATGCCGTGGCGGCCGTACGCCGCGCGGATGATGCACTCGTGGGGCGTGCCGTTCGACAGGTCGCCGTCGTCGTCGTCCTCGGCGAGCACCTCGATGAGCGTCGCCGGGATGCTCGGCGCGCGCTGCACCGCCGCGTAGAAGAAGCGATCGGCGAGCGCGACGCCCTCCTCGTAGCCCTTGGCCTCGATGAGCCCGGCGCGCAGGTCCCACATCGTGCCGCCGTAGATGATGCCGGTCGTGTGGATCTCGGCGATGTCGCGCGGCCAGATCGCCTCGCTGCCCTCGGGGTTCAGCTCGCGCAGCGGCGCGTCCGACTTGAAGAAGCCGCGGCCCATGGCCGAGTCGTCGACGATCGTCGCCGACAGGTAGTCGGAGAGGCCCTCGCTGAACGCGCCGTCGAAGAAGCCGACGCCCTGGATGATGGCGTGGGCATGCAGGGAGTGCCCGAACTCGTGATAGACGACGTCCGCGATCGTGCCCGTGTTCGAGCACATGTCGCTTTCCTGGAAGAAGTTGATCGAGTTGCCGTCGGAGAACGCGTTGCACTCGTCGTCGATGTTGACGCGCACCGGGATCTGCTCGTCGAGGAACGGCAGGTCGCCGGCGAAGCGCCGCGCGTACGCCTTCACCACGTGCGCGTGCACGTAGGTGGAGAGCTGGGCGTCGAGCTCGCGGTCCTCGCCGGGCATCCACACGCCCATGCCGGCGTCGGTGACCGAGAGCGTCGTCGTCGCCTCGTCGCCGGCGCGGTTCTCGACGGCGACGAGCGGGCCGGTGACCGACGCGAGGACCGACACCGGCGAGGTGCCCGACCACGTGAGCCCGCCGTCGTGCCCGGTCGTCGCCGTCGTGCCGCCGACGGTGACCGACAGGCCGGGCGCCGCGTGTTCC
>JAIOII010000302.1 GCA_019912685.1 Kofleriaceae bacterium | reverse complement strand
CGGCGAGCGCGCGCTCGACCTCGAACGGCCACGCGCCGCCGAAGCCCATCGACACCGCCGCCGACAGCGCCTCCAGTCGTCGCGGGTCGCGCGCCGCACCTCGTAGCCCTGCGCCGCGGCGCGGGCGGCGAGCTCGTCGGCGCGCGCGGCGCTCACCCTGGGGTTCTTGCGCACGTCGACGACGAGGTTGGTGTGGGTGTCGCGGCAGACGTAGCCCTTGCGCTCGAGCCAGCGGATCGTCTCGGTGTTGGCGCGGTCGACCCCCGGCGCGAGGTAGTTGCCGGGCTCGTCGAGCACGCGGGCCCGGCGCGCGGCGTTCTGCCAGATCTCCTTCTCGCACGCCGCGAGCAGCATCCCGCCGATGCCCTCGCCGCGCGCCGCCGGATGCACCGCGAGCACGCGGATGCGATCGCCGCACGTCGCCGCGACGCCGATGAGGATGCCGCCCTTGCGCGCGCCGATCGCCCGCGGCACGCCGCGCGGCGACGCCCCGAAGAGCTTCTCCTCGGCGACGAGCGCGGCCTTGTCGTGCACGCACGCCGCCTGGAGGACATCGCATGCCGCCGCGAGATCCGTCGGATCCAGCTCGGCCAGCGTCGCCCCCATGGACGGGAAAGCTACCACTCGCGTTCGCGGCCGCGAACGGGAATCTCGGGCGCGGCCAGAACGTCAGGGCGATGCGGAAGCCGGCGTACGCAAGAGCAGCAAGTACTCGACGTTGCCGGCCGGACCGGTGATCGGTGACTCGACCGCCTCGCCGACCTCGAAGCCGTGCGCCAGCGCCCAGCCGGCGACCTTGTCGATCGCGCCGCGCCGCGTCGCCTCGTCGCGCACGACGCCGCCCTTGCCGACCTGCTCCCGGCCGACCTCGAACTGCGGCTTGACGAGGGCGACGATCGGCTTGCCCGGCGGCGGGCGGAGCAGCTCGGCGACGCGTGGCAGGACGAGCGTGAGCGAGATGAACGACACGTCGATGACGGCGAGGTCGCACGGCTCGGGCACCAGCGCGAGCTCCATCGCGCGCACGTTCTGCCGCTCGAGCACGACGACGCGCGGGTCCTGACGCAGCGGCCACGCGAGCTGGCCGTAGCCGACGTCGATCGCGTACACGCGCGCCGCGCCGCGGCGGAGGAGCACGTCGGTGAAGCCGCCGGTCGACGCGCCGACGTCGAGCGCGACCTTGCCCGCCGGGTCGATCGCGAACGCGTCGAGGCCCTTCACCAGCTTGAGCGCGCCGCGCGAGACGTACGGGTGGTCGTCCTCGCGCAGCGCGACCTCGTCGTCCGCGGCGACCGCCTGGCCCGCCTTGGTCACGACCTCGCCGCGCACGGTCACCTTGCCGGCGAGGATGAGGCTCTGCGCGCGCGCGCGCGTCGGCGCGAGGCCGCGGTCGACCAGCACCTTGTCGAGCCGTTCGCGCGCGGCCGGCATGACCGGGGCGAGTCTACTCGGCCGTGCGCTCGCCGCGCACCAGGTGCTCGAGGGTCTCGCGCTCGCGGATCACCGTGTACCGGTCGCCGCTCACCAGCACCTCGACGGCGCGCGGGCGGGTGTTGTAGTTCGACGACATCGTGAAGCTGTAGGCGCCGGCCGCGCCGATCGCGAGGAGCGCGCCGGTCGCGAGCGGCGGCAGCGCGCGGTCGCGGGCGAGGAAGTCGCCGGTCTCGCAGATCGGGCCGACGACGTCGGTCTTGCGCGGCGCCGTCTCGCTCTTCTTCACCGGCGTCATCGGGTGGTGGCTGCCGTAGAACGACGGACGGATGAGGTCGTTCATCGCCGCGTCGATGATCGTGAAGTGCTTCACCTCGTTGTCCTTGTTGTAGAGGACCCGCGCGAGGAGCACGCCGGCGGGGCCGACGATCGAGCGCCCGGGCTCGACGAGCAGCCGGATCGGGTGCGAGCCGAGCTTCGCCATCGCCTGCTTCACCGCGGCGCCGTACTCGCCGTGCGACGGCGGCGGCGCGTCGCCCTCCTTGCCGTAGTCGATGCCGAGGCCGCCGCCGATGTCGAGGTCGGTGATCATGATGCCCTCGCCCGCGAGCGAGAGGATCAGGTCGCACAGGCGGGCGATCGCGTCGGCGAACGGCGACGTCTTGGTCAGCTGGCTGCCGATGTGGCAGTCGATGCCGCGCACGTCGAGGTTGGCCAGGCTCGCCGCGTGGCGGAACGCGTCGCGCGCCGCGGCCGCCGCGATGCCGAACTTGTTCTGGGTCAGGCCGGTCGAGATGTACGGGTGCGTCTGCGCGTCGACGTCGGGGTTCACGCGCAGGGCGACGCGCGCCTTCACGCCGGCGGCGCGCGCGACGCGGTCGAGCACGTCGATCTCCTCGGTCGACTCGACGTTGAACGCGAGGATGCCGGCCTCGAGCGCGGTGCGCATCTCGGCCTCGGTCTTGCCGACGCCGGAGAACACGACCTTGCCCGCGTCGCCGCCCGCCTTCAGCCAGCGGAAGAGCTCGCCACCGGAGACGATGTCGGCGCCGGCGCCGAGCCGCGCCAGCACGTTGAGGATGCCGATCGACGAGTTCGCCTTGACGCTGTAGCAGATCAGGTGATCGACGCCGTCGAGCGCGGCGTCGTACGCCTTGTACGCGGCCTCGATCGCCTTGCGGCTGTAGACGAAGGCGGGCGTGCCGACGGCGTCGGCGACCGCCGCGAGCGAGACACCCTCGCAGTGGAGCGTGTCACCGCGATACTCGAACGCATTGAATCCAGCGAGACTCATGTCGGTCCTCACTTCTTGGCAGAGACGTCGGACGCCGCGCCCAGCCCGAGCTCCGCCTCGAGCCGCGTCAGCTCGGCGACGACGCGCGGGCGCGCCGGCGCACCCGGGAGATCGCGGCGATCGACCGCCGCCAGCGGATCGAGCCAGCCGTACACGTCGGCGTCGAAGCGCGCATCGGCGGCGCGCAGGTCGTCGAGCGACAGCGCCGCGAGCTCGACGCCGCGATCGATCGCCGTGCGCACGAGGTGGCCGGCGACGTCGTGCGCGTCGCGGAAGGCGACGCCCTTCGACACCAGGTAGTCGGCGAGCTCGGTGGCGACGAGGTGGCCCTCGCCGACGGCGCGCGCGAGCCGCGCGACGTCGAGCGTGAGGTCGTCGATCATGCCGGCCGTCACCTCGACGCTCGCCGTCGCGGTCTCGAGCGCGTCGTACAGCGGCTCCTGCGTCTCCTGCAGGTCCTTGTTGTAGGCGAGCGGCAGGCCCTTCACGACGGTGACCAGCGTGACCCACGCGCCGACGACGCGCCCGGTCTTGCCGCGCACGAGCTCGGCGAGATCGGGGTTCTTCTTCTGCGGCATGAGCGAGCTGCCCGACGAGTAGCGATCCGACAGCCGCGCGAACCCCGCCTCCTGCGAGCACCAGAGCACGAGCTCCTCGGCGAGCCGCGACAGGTGCACCTGGACGAGCGCGCACGCCGCGACCAGCTCGATCGCGAAGTCGCGATCACCGACGGCGTCGAGGCTGTTGCGCGTGACGCCGGCGAAGCCGAGCTCCTCGGCGACCCCGGCGCGGTCGAGCGGGAACGTCGTCCCGGCGAGCGCGCCCGAGCCGAGCGGCGACACGTCGGCGCGCGCGATGGCGTCGAGGACGCGGCCCTGGTCGCGCTCGAACATCTCCTGGTACGCGAGGAAGTGGTGGGCGGCGCGCACCGGCTGCGCCCGCTGCAGGTGCGTGTAGCCGGGCATGAGCGTGTCGACGTGCGCGCGCGCCTTCTTGACGAGCGCGGCGCGGAGCTCGCCGAGCTGCGCGACCAGCGTCTGCGCCGCCTGCTTGGCCCACAGCCGCAGGTCGGTCGCGACCTGATCGTTGCGGCTGCGGCCGGTGTGCAGCCGCCGGCCGGCGTCGCCGATCTTCTCGATCAGGCGCGCCTCGACGTTCATGTGCACGTCCTCGAGCGCCGGATCCCACGCGAGCTCGCCGGCGGCGAGCGCGTCGCGCACCTCGACGAGCCCGCGGTCGATCGCGGCGGCGTCCTCGGCGGAGATCACGCCCTGGCGCGCGAGCATGCGCGCGTGCGCGCGCGAGCCGGTCACGTCGGCGTCGAGCAGGCGGCGATCGAAGTCGACGGACGCGTTCATCCGCTGGGCCAGGGCGTCGAGCCCGCCCTCGAAGCGTCGGCCTCGTGCGCCCTTGGTACCGCCTGGGTCTCGCTCGCTCATGGGGCGGCGCAGTATAAACACCCCCGCCTGACCCCGGAGGAAGAGATGAGCGAGAGAGTGACGTTCACGTCGACGAACGGCGACGCCGTCGGTGCCGCGCTCGTCCAGGAGTGGTGGGGCCTGAACGCGCAGATCGAGGGGGACGCGACCGAGGCCAACACGGCGTGACCGACGACGACATCGCAGACGATCTGCCGGGCGCGCGCTTCGAGCGCGCGAAGCGGGCGGTCGGCCTCGTCGCCGGCCCGGTGGTCGCCGCGATCGTCTACGTCATCACGCGCGACGGTCCCGCGCCGCTGCTCGCCGGGCTCATGGCGCTCGCGGTCACGTGGTGGCTCTCCGAGGCGCTGCCGGCGGCGGGCGTCGCGCTCATGGTCGCGGCGCTCGCCGTCCTCGGCGGCATCGCCACGCCGAAGCAGGCGTTCGGCGCGTTCGGCTCGCCGCTCCTGTTCATGTTCGTCGGCGCGTTCTTCATCGCCGAGGCGATGAAGGTGCACGGCCTCGGCGCGCGCGCCGCCGCGGCGATGGTCGCGCTCGCCCGCGGCCCCGTGTCGCTGCTCGTCGCGCTGTCGGGGACGGCGTTCGCGCTCTCGCTGCTCATGTCCAACTCCGCGTCGACGGCGATCGTCCTGCCCGTCGCGCTCGCGGCGCTGGCCAGCGCCGATCGCCGCTTCCAGTCGGCGATGGTGCTCGCGATCGCGTGGGGCGCGTCGATGGGCGGCCTGGGCACGCCGGTCGGCACGCCGCCCAACCTCATCGGCATCGGCGAGCTACGCAAGCACGGCGTCGATCTCGACTTCGGCACCTGGATGCAGATCGGCGTCCCGATCGGCCTCGCGATGCTCGCGGTGCTGTGGCTCGTGCTGATCGGGCTCTTCGGGCTGGGCCGCGGCGGCCGCGGCGCGCGACGCGTTCCGCCACGCGGCGAGCCTGGCCAACCTCGACGTGCGCGGCATCGAC
>JAIOII010000301.1 GCA_019912685.1 Kofleriaceae bacterium | reverse complement strand
CGTGTCGCCGCTGCACGAGAACGGGTTCGACGTCATGCACGCCACGCACTCGCTCGCGCCGCACGGGCCCTCGTCCGAGCAACCCGCGGCGAGCGTGATCGTGAGCGCCCACGCGAGCGCGACAGGAGGGTACGACGTCATCGCGTCCCGAGGAGTACGCCAGGACGCCGCCGCCGTTCAAGCCGCCGCGTTCACGGCGGGGCGTTCTCGAGCGGCTTGCGCACCTCGAGCCGCTTGATCTGTCCCACGAGGTTGGCGTTGACCGTGCCGCTCTGCGTGAAGGTCTGGCACACCGGGCGCGGAAACGTCATCACGCTCTCCTTGTTGCACACCGACGCTTCGAGCCCCGCCGGCACCGACAGGGCGCGCACCTGCCCGAGGTACGTCGAGCCGCCCGACACCGTGTAGACGCCCTCGGCCAGCGAGTACGACGTCCCGACGAAGTCGGCCGACGCGTACGTCACGACGCGCGGCGACACCTTCACGTACGACGCGACGTTGTCCATGTTCCACGACGCGAACGTCTGCGTCACGAGCGGCCCCGGCAGCTTCACCAGCGCCGGCACGCCGAGCGTGCCGCCGACGGCCGAGATGCACGAGATCGGGCTCGGCGTCTCGCCGTCGCACAGCGTGATCGCGTGGCCGGGAGCGACCCACGCCGACGAGATCGCGTTGTTGCCGACGGTGCCGAGGTGCCCCTGCGACGCCTTGTACGTCCCGGGGTAGAACCACTGCGCCGCCCCGATGAAGCCGGGCTGCTCGGCGACGTACCCCTGGAGCGTGATCGAGACGTTCTGCAGCTTGTCGTCGTACGTGGTCGACAGCGCGCGCCGCGTCGACGTGTACGTCGCGCAGGAGCTCGTCGTGCACACCCGCACGCGATAGCCCGGCGGGATCACGAGCGAGCTCACGCCGGCGAGGTCCGGGTGCGTCGCGCGCGTGTAATAGCCCGGCCCGAGCGGCCACGACGTGCCGCCGAGGTCGGTCAGCGGGAACATCCGGACGACGCCGGGATAGAGGCTGTTGGCCGACCGGATGTCGCCGGCGCTGAGCGTCGGCCGCGCGGTCCCGTACGCGAGCGTGTACAGCCGGCAGGTCTCCATCACCGACAGCGGGTCGTGGCCCCAGAGCGCCTCGCCGTCGCCGTACGCAGAGTCGAGCTCCTCCTCGACGCCGGGGCACGGCTCGCCCTCGGGGTGCACGTCCTCCTTGCGCAGGCCGAGGGCGTAGCCGAACAGGTGCAGCGCCAGGGCCTCGGTCCAGTTCTGGCGCGACGCCGGGTTCCCCCCGAGGATCGTGCCGTTGCACTGCGGGATGTAGCCGCCGCCGCCGGGTCCGCCGCCGGTCGGGATGCACGTCGACAGCGCGGGCCCGATCAGGTTGATCGCCATCGTCGGACCCGACGCGACGTCGCGCGCCTCCGTGCCCTGGTAGGACCAGCCCACGAAGTCGTCGTGGGCGATGCGGATGTCGGGCTGGTAGAGCGGGTCGTCGCACGACGGCCAGATCTCGGGGAACTTGATCCGGCTGACGCGGCCCCACTCCTGCCGCACCGCTTGCTGCACCCACGCGCGCGCCTCCGCCATCATCGGGCCGAAGGTGGGGTCGTCGCTGTACGCGTTCGGCTCCCAGCACACCTCGAGCCACTCCTTGTCCCAGCCGGTGCCGTACTCGAGCACGCCGTAGAACGGCGAGCCGGCGCCGCCGGGATCGAGCCGGACCTCGGCGGGGAGCTCGTCGGCGAGGAGCTGGACGGCGTCGTCGTCGGCCTCGACGCACGCCGCGAGGGGAAGGCACAGGAGAGCAAGTCGCTTCAGCATGCCGGCCGCGAAGTGCAGTCGCCGTTCCACGGCGGCGCCGCGCGGTTTCGCGCGCCTGGGCGCCACCCGCCGCCGTTGCCCAGGCGAACTGATCAGGCGAACCGTGGCATTGTCGCGGCCGGCTCATGCGGATCGACGCCCGGCTGCGGCTGTTCCTCTACCTGGTCGGGACGTTCCTCACGTGCCTGCTCA
>JAIOII010000300.1 GCA_019912685.1 Kofleriaceae bacterium | reverse complement strand
GCCCCGGGGCGGGGTCGGCGCGCCCGCCGCGGGCGCCGGCTGGTTGGCGCGGAAGGTCGCCGCGGTGAAGCGCGCGGTGAGGACGATCTCGCTGTTGCGCACCTTCGGGTCGGTGATCGCCAGCGACTCGATCGTGATGATGCGGTCCTTCTCCTCGACGGCGTCGGGGTCGGTGACCTGCGCCTCGGACTTGCGCGGGCGCAGCGACGCCATGAACTTCTTGAGCTGGTAGTACGTGCCGGTGACCTCGATGTCGACCGGGACCTTGATGAACGACGCGGCGGCCGCCGACACCGTCGCCGGCGCGGGCTTGCCGCCCGGGGGTGGCGGCGGCGCGCCGCCAGCCTCGATGACCACGTCCTTCTTGATCTCGCGCTTCACGAGCTCGATGCCGGCCTCGCCGGTCTTGCGCGAGAGCATGTCGAAGAACGCGGGCATCTCCGACTCGGTCGGCAGCGCCTTCTGGTTCTGCTCGATCTCGGCGCGCAGGCGCGCCTCGTCGGCGACCAGGTCGTCGTAGCGCTTCTTCTGCGCCCGCAGGCGGTCCTGCTCCGACTTCTGCGCGTCGAGGTCGGCCTGGGCGGTGTCCCGCTCCTTGATGAGCGACGACAGCATGAACTGCCAGTAGAGGAGCCCGAGCAGGGCGCCGATGCCGATGAAGATCAGCACCTTCTGCTGGAGGGGCCGACGCGAGAACTCTGCGAGGGCGCCGGCCATCAGTACACGACCTTTCCGCTGATCGTGAACTTGTAGTAGGTCAGCGAGTTGACGGTGTCGACGAAGCGCGAGCTCGTCGGCGACGTGACGTCGGAGAAGTACACGGACGCCTGCATGCGCTTGGCGAGCTGCGACGTGTCCGACTCCGACTGCGCCGCGCCCTCGAGCGTGAACAGGTCGCCCTTGGTCGAGAAGCTGGTGATCCAGACGTGCTTGGGATCCCAGTCGAGCTGGAGCCGGCGGTTCTGATCGCCCTTGGGGCCCTGGCTCACGCGCTCCGCCATCGCCCGCGTCATCGTCGGCAAGCGCGACGGCGTGAGGATCTCGCCGATCTCGTGGAGCACGTTGTCGGGCACGACGATCGTGTTGACCAGCTGCTTGATGGCCGCGTTGCGCGCCTGCTCGGCCTTGAACGCGGCCTCGCGCTGCGGCAGGTCGGCGATCTTGGCGCGCTTGGCGTTGTTGTCGTTGGCGAGCGCGTCCGCCTCGCTCTTGAACTTGTCGCGGTCCTCGGCCATCGGCCGGTGCACGACGAAGAACACGATCGCGGCCGCGGCGAGCAGCGCGCCGGCGCCGATCGCCACGTCGAGCTGACCGGGCTCGCTCTGCCGGCGCGGCTTGCGCGCCGGCAACAGGTTGATCTTGATCATCGCCAGCATGGCGTCACTTGTCTCCCGGTGAGCGCATCGCCAGCCCGAGCCCGACGAGGGCCTCGGGGCCGTGCGCCGCGAGGTAGCCGCGATCGAGACCGGGATCGATCTCGACGCGCTTCCAGCTGTCGATCACCTCGACGGTGAGGCGCGAGCGCCGCTCGATCGCGCGGTGGAGCGCGGCGACCTTGGCGGTGCCGCCGGCGAGGCAGACGCGCGTGATGTTGGCGTCGGCGGTCGTGGCCATGAAGAAGTCGAGCGACCGCTGGAACTCGCCGGCGATCACCTCGCCCACGCCCTCGACGATGCGCTCGACCTCCTGCGGGACGACGCCGTTCTCGTCGTAGCTGCCGCCGACCTTGTAGGCCTCGGCCTCGTCGGCGGAGACGCCGAGCTTCTTCTGGATCTCCTCGGTGAACGCGTTGCCGCCGATCGTCACGTCGCGCGTGAACAGGCTGGCGCCGCCCTTGACGATGTTGATGTTGGAGATCGCGGCGCCGACGGTGATGACCACCGCGGTCTCGCGCGGATCGAGCGAGTAGTTGAGCTCGAAGCCGTTCTGCGACGCGAACGCGGCGACGTCGACGACCTGGGGCGACAGCGAGGCGTCGCGCACGACCTGGACGTAGTCGGCGACCGTCTCCTTCTTGGCGGCGACGAGCAGGAGCTCGGTCTGGCCCATCGCGTTCTGCGGCGTGACGACGTGGTAGTCGATCTCGACGTCGTCCTTGGCGAACGGGATGTGGTGCTCCGCCTCCTGCTTGATCTGGTTCCCGAGATCGTCGGCGCGCATCTGCGGCACGGCGATCTTCTTGATGATCACCGAGTGACCGGCGATCGCGATCGCGACGTCCTTCTGCTTGAGGCGCAGGCGGCTCCACAGGGCGCGGATCGCCTCGACGACCGCGGCCTGATCCATGATCGCCCCGTCGACGATCGTCTGCGGCACCAGGGGCTGCATCCCGAAGGCGGTCAGCGCGAACCCGCTCCGCGACTTGCGGACCTGGACCGCCTTGATGCTGCTCGAGCCGATGTCGAGTCCGATGCAGTTCTTCGCCATGGTGCTACCCTGTCCTACATGGTAGGTGCAGGTCGGATGAGAGCGCAAATTTCCGGCTAATTTCGGCCACCGAGTCCGTACTCCTTGATCTTGTAGAGCAGCGCCCGGTGGCTGATCTCGAGCAGCCGGGCCGCGGCGGTGCGGTTCCCGCCGGTGGCCTCGAGGGCGCGACGGATGAGGTCGGCCTCGAGGCTGCGGGTCGCACGCTTGATGGAGAGCTCCTCGGGCGTGTCGGCCGCCGGCTCGGCGGGGGCCGACGACGGCGCCAGGACGGTCGCGAGGAAGGGGGCGTCGATCTCGTGGGTCTCGGCGAGCACGAGCGCGCGCTCGACCGTGTTCTCGAGCTCGCGCACGTTGCCCGGCCAGCTCGCGCGCTGGAGGAGGTCGATCGCGGCGGCGGTGAAGCGCGCGGCGCCGTCGGGGTGCCGCGCGGCGAACGCCTCGACGAGCGCGGGGATGTCCTCGATGCGATGGCGGAGCGGCGCGATCATGACCTGCAGGACGTCGAGCCGGTAGTAGAGGTCCTCGCGGAAGCGGCCGGACTTCACCTCGGCCTCGAGGTCGCGCAGCGTCGCGGCGACGACGCGCACGTCGATGCGCATTGTCGCGGTGTCGCCGACCTTGCGGATCTCCGATTCCTGGATCGCGCGCAGGAGCTTCACCTGGAGCGGCAGCGGCAGCTCGCCCACCTCGTCGAGGAACAGGGTGCCGCCGTCGGCGTCCTCGAAGAGGCCGGCGCGATCGCGGACGGCGTCGGTGAACGCGCCCTTCTTGTGGCCGAAGAGCTCGCTCTCGAGGAGCGGGGCGGGGATGGCGCCGCAGTTCACGGCGACGAAGCGGCCGGCGCGGCCGGACGCGTCGTGGATCGCCCGGGCGACGAGCTCCTTGCCGGTGCCGCTCTCGCCGCGGATGAGCACCGTCGAGCGGTGCGGCGCGACGCGCGCGATCGTGGCGCGCAGCTCGGACATCGCGGGCGAGTCACCGACGAGCCGGCTGACCTCCACCTCCCGTTCACCCTGAGCGAGCGGCGAGGCCGCGAGTCGAAGGGTCCGCTCGACCAGCTCCTCGATCGCCCGCTCGACCTCGGCCGGTTCCTTGCCATCGAGCGCGAGACGGATCGCTCGCCGGATGGACTCGTCGGGGTCCACCATGAGTACCCGGAGTGCGGTTCGCACGACGCGCCCGACCCACTCCGGGCTCGACGAGGTCGCGAGCGAGGACAACGCAAGCCAAGCTACCACGCGAGGTTTCGGGGGGCACGATTTCCGTCGAGGCGCGGGGTTCCAGTGGGGCAGCCGCTTGCGCGGTGAGAACGCCTCGATCTAGGATGCGCGCGCACGGGCGGAACCATAGCAACTGCGTTGGCAGTGCCAACGGAGTTGGCAGGACGGCAGGCGGTCCCGTTTTCCAAGCTGTTGACTCTGCTCCTGTTCTAGACTCGACCCCCTGGCCACACCCTTGCACTGAGCTCTGCATCTGGAGGCCTCATGCTGCGCTTCACCCTTCCCACGCTAGGTATCGTCGGTCTTGCGGCCCTGACGGGTTGCCCCGATCGCGAAGTCTCGCGCGTCGACCCGATCCAGGACCCGGTGCTCGACAAGAGCATCCCGGTCAACATCAACCGCAACCTCGACATCATCTTCCTCGTCGACAACTCGGGCTCGATGCTCGCCGAGCAGCAGCAGCTGACGGCGAACTTCCCCGAGTTCATCAACGTGCTCCAGCAGATCGAGGGCGGTCTGCCGGACATCCACCTCGGCGTGATCTCGTCGAACGTGGGCGCCGCCGGCGCCGCGTCGGTGCCGGGCTGCCCCGCGTCGGGTGACGACGGCAACCTCCTCACCGGTCCGCCCGGCAACACCTGCGCGTCCACGTACGGCCTCCAGGGCTCGTTCATCTCCGACATCGCGCAGCAGGACGGCTCGCGCATGCGGAACTACACGGGCGACCTGGCCCAGCTGTTCACGTGCATGGCGTCGCTCGGTACGAGCGGCTGCGGCTTCGAGATGCCGCTCGAGTCGATGTACCGCGCGCTCCAGCCCGGCAAGAACCCCGGCTTCTACCGCGACGAGGCCTACCTCGCGGTCATCTTCCTCTCGGACGAGGACGACTGCTCGACGGAGATGGGCGCGATGTTCGGCGATCCCAACGCCGGCATCTCGTCGCAGCTCGGACCGCGCACCTCGTTCCGCTGCCACGAGTTCGGCGTCCGCTGCGACAACGATCCGAACCCGCGCGCGCTGGGCCCCAAGACCGGCTGCGAGCCCGACACCAACTCGGTCTACGAGTACGAGGTGCAGCGCTACATCGACTTCATGCGCAACCTGAAGGACGACCCGAAGCTCGTCATCGTCGCCGGCATCATCGGCAACTTCGACGCCGAGTCGGGCGACCTGACGGTCGTGCCGGATCGCCGCAACAACGACCCGAACCTCCCCGAGGTGCAGATCTCGTGCTTCACGCGTGACCCGAACGATGCGGACGACGGCGCCTACCCGCCGGTGCGCCTGCAGTCGTTCCTGACCGCGTTCCCCGAGCGCAACACGTTCACCACGATCTGCAACGAGAACCTCTCCGACGCGCTCATCCAGATCGCCGAGCTGCTCAAGACGGCGATCGGAAACCCGTGCATCGACAAGCCGCTCGCCGACCGCAACCCGAACATCGACGGCCTGCAGCCGGAGTGCTCGGTCGTCGACGCGCTCAACCCCGACAGCAACGACCGCACCGAGACGGTCATCCCGCAGTGCTCGGTCGCGATCCAGACCGGCGCGACGTGCGATCCGGGCAGCGCCGGGACGCCGTGCTGGTGCATCCACCCGGACGCCACGCAGTGCCCGGCGGACGCGGACAACCCGCAGAGCTACTCGATCGAGGTCAACCGCGGCGGCGCGACGCCGCCGCTCGGCACGGTGCTCGAGGTGCAGTGCGTGACCGAGTGATCGCGCGCTAGCGAGAACGAATCGGCGATCCCGTGGGGGGATGCCAGAGGCGGCCAGGGCAACCTGGCCGTCGCTTTTTTCGGCGCGCGGCGCGTGGCGCGTGGTCGATTGCCGTGACGGAACGCGAGCGGTGCACGCACTCATCGACATGCGTCGCATCCTCCTCGCTCCCCTCCTCGCTCCCCTCCTCGCTCCCCTCGTGCTCCTCCTCCCGGCCTGCGTCGACCGGACGGTGTCGCGTGTCGATCCGGTGCAGGACAACGTCGAGACGTTCGACGTGCCGACCGTCGTCGAGCGCGACGTCGACATCCTGTTCGTGATCGACAGCTCGCCGTCGATGGAGGAGGAGCACGCGTCGTTGCGGAACGACTTCGGCGCGCTCCTCGATCGGCTCGACGACGGTCCCGAGGGGCTCCCCAACGTGCACATCGGCGTGGTCTCGTCGGACATGGGCACGGCGCCGTACAACGTGAACAGCCAGTGCCGCGCCGATGGCGGTGACCGCGGGCTGATGACCGGCGCGGCGTGCACCGCGCTCGGCGGCGCGCGCTTCATCGAGGACGTGCTCGACATCGACGGCACGCGGCGGACGAACTACAGCGGCGCGCTTGCGGAGGTGTTCGGCTGCGCCGCGGACGTCGGCGTCGACGGCTGCGGCTTCGAGCGTCACCTCGACGCGATGCGGACGGCCCTGGGCGGGGCGAACCCCGGGTTCGTGCGCGACGACGCGTACCTCGCCGTCGTGTTCGTCGCCGACGAGGACGACTGCTCGGCGAGAGACCCGGGGCTGTACGATCCGAGCACCCCCGCGCTCGGCCCGGTCTCGGACTTCCGCTGCCACGCGCAGGGCATCACGTGCGACGACGATCCGGATCCGGCGGCGCCCGGCCGGCGCGAGGGCTGCGTGCCGGACGAGAGCTCGGCGTACCTCGAGTCGATCGACGCGTACGTCGACTTCCTCGTCGGGCTGAAGGGCGACGAGGATCGCGTGATCATGGCGGCCATCGTCGGCGACCCCGACGACGTGCAGATCGGCGTCGATCCGCAGGGGCGGCCGGCGGTGCTCGCCGGGTGCCCCGAGGGCGGGCTCGGCGCGTCGGAGCCCGGCATCCGCTTCCGCGAGCTCCTGTCGCGGTTCACGCACAGCTCGCTGTCGACCCTGTGCGCGGGTGATCTGCGCGCGGCCCTCGCGGAGGTCGGCGAGAAGATCCGCGCGTCGACCGGCGACATGTGCCTCTCCCGCGCGATCGCCGACCGGAACCCCGTTCGCGAGGGCGTGCAGGCGGAGTGCTCGATGATCGAGGAGCTGGACGGCGTCGAGCGCGTGATCGCCTCGTGCGACAGCGGCGCGGCGACGCCGTGCTGGCGCATCGTCGTCGACGAGACGTGCTCGCAGGGCTTCGGGCGCCTGATCATCGACCGCGCCGGCGCGCCGGCCCCCGACGACGGCCGGATCCGTGCGCAATGCACCGTTCAGTGACCCGTGGGTGACGCGCCGCCCCATCTTTGTTAGGGTCCGCGGGTGACCCCGCCCCCGGGCACGAAGAAGCCCTTGATCACCGCGAACATGGTGACGTTCGCGCGGCTGATCCCGATGCCGCTCGTGTCGTGGTGGGTCTATCAGGGCAAGGGCGACAAGGACAGCCTTTGGCTCGCGCTCGTCGTCGGCACGCTGATCGGGTGCACCGACTTCATCGACGGCTACCTGGCGCGCAAGCACGGGCCGACGGTGCTCGGCGGCCTGCTCGATCCGATCGCCGACAAGGTGTTCATCGCGTTCGCGTACATGCCGTTCGCCGACACCGGGCTGGTGCCGGCGTGGGTGTGCGCGCTCATGTTCGTCCGCGAGTTCTTCGTCACCGGCCTGCGCAGCGCGTACGAGCAGCGCGACCTCTCGCTCAAGACCAGCTACCTGGCCAAGGCGAAGACGTGGACGCAGATGCAGGGCATCGGCGTCATCGTGCTGTTCCCGCTGACCGAGGGTGGGCGGGTGATGGAGTGGCTCTTCTGGACCGGCATCTTCGGGCCGCTCGTCGCGGCCGGCGCCCTCTGGGCGATCAAGAAGAAGCTGTGGCGCGGCGCGTTCTTCATGAGCGCCGCGTTCGTGGCCGTGATGGTCGTGTACCAGCGCGGCGATCACCGCTTCACCATGGACTTCTGCATGTTCGTCATCGTCGCGATCACGTGGGTGAGCGGCGTCGACTACATCGTCGGCGGCTGGACGCAGCTGCGCGGCCGCGGCGACTTCAACCGCGCCGACGCGGTGCGGCTCGTGAGCTCGGTGGCGGTGCCCGCGGCCGTGTTCTTCGCGCTCGTCGAGAGCCCGGCGCCGGCGTGGCCGGTGATCGCGGTGCTCGCGCTCGAGCTCGCGATGGGCGGCCTCGACAACCTGCTCTCGCATCACCGGGTGGCCTCGGGCGCGCTGTGGTGGGGGACGCGCACGCTCGGCAGCGCAGCGCTGCTCGCCGCCGCCGCGCTCGTCGACGGGGACGCGGCGACGTGGCTCGCGATCGCCGCGGCGGTCCTGACCTTCGCCGGCGTGGCGTGGGAGTTCTGGCGGGGCCGCGACTACTACCTCGACCAGCGCATCCGCGACAAGGCGAGCCGCAACGCCGCCGCCGCCACCGCGCCGGCCCCTGGCTCGACATGACCGAGGTACGTGACGCGGTCGTCCTGCTCTCCGGCGGGCTCGACTCGACGACCGCGCTCGCGATGGCGCGGCGCGACGGGTTCGCGTGCCACGCGCTGACCGTGAAGTACGGCCAGCTCCACGACGTCGAGATCACCGCGGCGCGCACGGTGGCGTCGGCGCTCGGCGCGGTCGAGCATCGCGTGCTCGAGCTCGACCTGCGGCCGCTCGCGCGCTCGGCGCTGACGAGCCCCGACATCGCCGTGCCCAAGGACCGTCCGGCAACGGAGATCGGCGCGCCCGGCGACGTGCCGGCGACGTACGTGCCGGCGCGCAACACCGTCCTGCTCGCGCTCGCGCTCGCGTGGGCCGAGTCGCTCGGCGCGCGCGACCTCTTCGTCGGCGTGAACGTCCTCGACGCGAGCGGGTACCCCGACTGCCGCCCGGAGTTCGTGCGCGCGTTCGAGGCGCTCGCCCAGGTCGCGACCCGCGCCGGCGGCTTCCGCGTCCACGCGCCGCTCATCGAGCTGACCAAGGCCGAGATCATCCGCGCCGGCACCGCGCTCGGCGTCGACTACGGCCTGACCCACTCCTGCTACGACCCGGTCGACGGCGCGGCATGCGGGCGGTGCGACGCGTGCCACCTGCGGCGAAAAGGCTTCATCGAGGCCGGCGTCCCCGACCCGACGCGCTACGTGTCCTCCTGATAGTATCGACCCCGTGAAGCTGGGGACGCTGCTCCTGCGCAACGCCGCCATCTCGTTGTCGCAGCTCGAGACCGGGCTGCGCACGCAGGTGCTGTACGGCGGTCGGCTGGGCACGAACCTCGTCGAGCTCGGCTTCCTCGACGTCGACGCGCTGACCGCGCACCTCGGCGAGCTGTACCAGCTGCCGACGGCGACGCCGGCGCTGCTCGAGGCCGTCACCCCCGACGCCACCGGGCGCATCGACGCCAGGACGGCCGAGCAGCTCGGCGCGATCCCGCTCGGCTTCCTCGAGCCGTTCCCCGAGTCGCTCGCGGTCGCGATGATCGATCCGCGCGACGAGAGCGCGCTCGAGCAGCTCGGCGAGGAGACCGGCAACCAGATCGCGCCGCACGTCGTGTCGGAGCTGCGCGCGCTCTACTACCTCGAGAAGCTGTACGGCCTGCCGCGCAAGGCGCGCTACGTGCGACCGGGGACGCGGCGCGTCCTCTCCACCGCCGGCGAGCGCCGGCGCGCGCAGCCGCCGGGC
>JAIOII010000299.1 GCA_019912685.1 Kofleriaceae bacterium | reverse complement strand
GCGGGCGCCTGTGGGTGGCGACGACCGCCAGCCTCGAGGTGCTCGAGGGTGGCGCGTGGCGCACGGCGCTCCCGCGCGCGACGAGCCAGGTAGCGCACGCCGCCGACGGGACCGTCGTCGTCGGCGCGCCGACCGCCGGCTTCCGCAGCGCCGACGGGATCACGTTCAGGAACCTGCCTGCCCGCGCGACCGAGCAAGGCGACTGGGGCGCGCTCGATCTCGACGCCGAGAACGTGCAGCAGCTCGAGCGGGCGCCCGACGGGGCGCTGTGGGGGCGGATCCCCGACGGGATCCTGGCGTGGACCGGCGAGCGCTGGGCCTCGCACAACCTCGGCCTTGCCGTGGTCCCGCGCAAGGGCTCGCGCCACCTGCGCACGATCTCGCTCGCGCTCGTCGCCGACGCGCTGTACGTCGCGACGTCGATCGGCGTGTTCGCTTCCCGCCTGAAATAGAACATGTTCTACTCCGGCCATGAAGTTCAGCGTCGCGGTCGCGATGAGCGATCCCTCCCACTACGGGCCGCTCGCCGAGGCCGCGGAAGCGCTCGGCTACCACGCGGTCGTCCTGCCCGACTCCATCTTCTACTCCGACGAGGTGTCGGCGCCCTACCCGTACACCGGCGACGGCAAGCGCATGTGGGGCGCGGAGACGCCGTTCCTCGACCCGCTGATCGCGGTCGCGCACATGGCGGCGCGCACGCGGACGCTCTTCTTCTACACGAGCGTGGTGAAGCTGAGCGTGCGCCACCCGGTGCTGGTCGCGAAGCAGCTCGGCTCGCTCGCGGCGCTCACCGGTGACCGCTTCGGCTTCGGCATCGGCCTCGGCTGGATGCCCGAGGAGTCGCGCTGGTGCGGCACCGATCACGCGACGCGCGCGCCCCGCTTCGAGGAAGAGGTGCAGATCCTGAAGGGGCTGCTCGCCGGCGGTCCGTTCGAGTTCCACGGCACGTACTACGACTTCGGCAGGATCCAGATGAGCCCGGCCCCGCAGAAGCGCATGCCGATCTATGTCGGCGGCCACGAGCCGCCCGGCCTGCGCCGCGCCGCGCGCCACGGCGACGGCTGGTCGAGCGCGATGCTGCCCGCGAAGAAGCTCGTCGAGCTGGTGCAGCGGCTGAAGGGCGTGCTCGCCGAGGAGGGCCGCGCGAACGACCCGTTCGAGATCCAGGGTGTGGTCACCGACGTCGGCGACGCCGCCGGCTTCCGGCGCCTCGAGGACGCGGGCGTGACCGATCTCATCACGATGCCGTGGGCGCTCTACGGCCACGGCCTCGGCGGCGCGCCGCTCGACAAGAAGCTCGACGGCATGAAGCGCTTCGCGGACCAGGTGATCGCGCGCATGCCCGTCACGTCGTCGGGAAGCGCCGATCGAGCTTCGTGACCCGCGAGCCAGGTGTCGAGCTCGCGGAACGGTTCGGGGCGCAGGATTCGCAGGTGACGCGAGGTGCGCATGCTCGCCAAGCGCGTCGTGGGCGTTCCGTGACCGAAGCGTGACACGCGCGCGGCGCGCGCTGGCTACGGTTGGTTCGCCATGGATGTTGCCGTCGTCGTCAACCTGCGCGCGCGCAAGGCTTCTTCCACGATCGCCCGCCGGATCGCCGAGCGGTTGCCGCGGGCACGGGTCGCGGTGACCGCGTCGCTCGACGACCTGCGCCGCTTCATCGATCGCGAGCTGGTCAAGGCGCCGCCCGAGCTCTTGCTCTCCGGCGGCGGCGACGGCACCGCGGTGACCGTGCTCAACGAGCTGCGGGACCGCGACGTCCGGATCGCGCAGCTCGGCGTCCTGCGCATGGGCACCGGCAACGGCTGGGCGAACGCGACCGGCGCGCCGCGCGCCAGCCGCGCGATCGCGCACGTCGCGGCGCTCGACGAGCACCCCGCGTCGCGCATGCCGAGCCGGCGCTTCGCGCTGGTCGAGTGCGACGACCGCATCGCGCCGTTCCTCGGCACCGGCTGGGACGCCGAGATCATCACCGACTTCCGCGCGCACGTCGCGCGCATGCCGCCGGGCCTGCGGCCGATGAACCAGGGCGTCGCCGGCTACCTCCTCGGCATGTTCACGCGCACGATCCCGCGCCACGTGCTCGGCGACGGCCCGGCGAACGTCACGCTCACCAACCTCGGCGAGCCGGCGCTCACCGTCGACGCCGTCGGGCGCGTCGTGCCGCTGCCGGGTGGCGAGCGCGGCGCCGTCCTGTACCACGGGCCCGCGAGCGTCGCCGCCGCCGGCACCACCGAGGAGTGGGGCTTCGGCTTTCGCGCGTTCCCCTTCGCGCACACGGTGCCCGGCCGCGTCAACGCGCGCGTCTACGGCGGCCCCGTGCTCGAGGCGACGCGCCAGATGTTCCGCCTGTGGCGCGGCGAGCACCCGGTCCCGCGCATGCACGACTTCTTCCTGACCCACGGCCGCATGGACTTCGATCGCGAGGTCCCCTTCCAGGTCGGCGGCGACGTCGGCGGCGCCCGGCGCTCCTTCGAGTTCCGCATCGCATCCGAGGCCGTGGATCTCGTCGACTGGTCGCGCGTCGCCGCGGCCTGAGCAGGTGCCCCGCGCGGCCGTGCCGCATCGATCGGGCCCTGGCGCACGGTTCCAGAACGGCCAGCTGGGCTGCGGCTTCACCAGCTGACGGCATGGTATGAGCGGCGCATGGCTACGAGTGGACGGCTCGGCATCCTGGTCGGCGGCGGGCCGGCGCCCGGCATCAACTCCGTGATCTCGGCGGCGACGATCGAGGCCCTGAACAGCGGCTTGTCGGTCGTCGGGATCCAGGAAGGGTTCCGCTGGCTCATGCGCGGCGACACCACGCACGCGCGCGAGCTGTCGATCGACGAGGTGTCGCGCATCCACCTGAGCGGCGGCTCGATGCTCGGCACCGCGCGCGATAACCCGACCAAGGACGCGCAGGCGATGGCCGCGGTGGTCGCGACGCTCGGGCAACTCGGCGTCACTCACCTCGTCACGATCGGCGGCGACGACACCGCGCTCTCGTCGAGCCACGTGGCGAAGTCCGGAGCGATCCGCGCCGCCCACGTGCCCAAGACGATCGACAACGACCTGCCGCTGCCCGACCACGTCCCGACGTTCGGCTTCCAGACCGCGCGCCACGTCCGCGCCGAGGCGGTGCGCGCGCTCGCCGAGGACGCGCGCTCGTCGAAGCGCTGGTACGTCGTCGTGGCGATGGGGCGGCAGGCCGGTCACCTCGCGCTCGGCATCGGCAAGGCGGCGGGCGCGACGCTCACGCTCATCGCCGAGGAGTTCCGGTCGCCGACGGTGCCGTTCGGCGCGATCTGCGACATCATCGAGGGCTCGATCATCAAGCGCCGTGCCGCCGGGCAGCATCACGGCGTCGCCGTGCTCGCCGAGGGGCTGATCGGCAAGCTCGACCCCGCCGAGGTCGCCGAGCTCGAGGACATCGAGCGCGACGACCACGGTCACATCCGCATGGCGAGCGTCGACCTCGCGCGCAAGGTGAAGGTCGAGCTGCAAGGGCGCTTCCTGCGCCGCGGCATCAAGGTGACGATCACCAACAAGGACATCGGCTACGAGCTGCGCTGCGCCGACCCGATCGCGTTCGACGCGGCGTACTGCCGCGAGCTCGGCTATCACGCGGTGCGCTTCCTCGCGAGCGGCGGCTCGGGCGCGATGGTGACGGTGCAGGACGGCAAGATGGTGCCGGTCCCGTTCGAGGGCATGCGCACCGCCGAGGGCCGGACGCGCGTGCGCAACGTCGACCCGGCGTCGGAGAGCTATCGCGTCGCGCGCGAGTTCATGCTGCGGCTCGAGCCCGACGACTTCCGCGATCCGGCGTGGGTCGAGCGCCTGGCCGAGGCCGGCGCCACGACCGCCGACGAGCTGAGGCGGCGCTTCCTGCCGGCGGGCGCGGGCGGCGAGGAGGTGCGGCCGTGACGATGCGGCGCATCGGCATCGTCGTCGGCGGCGGCCCGGCGCCGGGGACCAACGCGGTGATCGCCGCCGCGGTGATCGAGGCGGTCAAGCTCGGCTCCACGCCGATCGGCTTCCACGACGGCCTGTCGTGGCTGGCCCAGCGCTACACCGACGAGCAGCACGAGATGACGATCGACGAGGTGTCGCGCGCGCACCTGACCGGCGGCGTGATGCTCGGCTCGTCGCGCACCGACGTCGCCGGCGACCCGGCGCTCCTGCGCAACACCGTCGACGCGCTGCGCAAGCTCGCGGTCGACGGCCTGGTCGCGATCGGCGGCGACGATCTCGTGCGCAGCGCGATCGCGCTCGAGCGCGAGTCGGGCGGCCGCATCAAGGTCGCGCTCGTGCCCAAGAGCATCGACAACGACCTCGCCGTGCCGGCGCAGGTCACCACGCTCGGCCACGAGACCGCGCGTCACGTCGGCGTGCAGCTGGTGAAGAACCTCATGGAGGACGCGCGCACCACGGGGCGCTGGTACCTCGGCGTCACCATGGGCCGCCCCACCGGCCACCTCACGCTCGGCATCGGCAAGGCGGCGAGCGCGACCTGCACCATCATCCCCGAGGAGTTCGGCCCGGGGCCGGTGCGGCTCGCCGATATCGCCGACATCGTCGAGGGCGCGATCATCAAGCGCCGCGCGCTGGGCAAGAAGCACGGCGTGGCCCTGCTCAGCGAGGCGCTCGTCGAGCGCTTCGATCCGGCGGAGATCGAGGGCCTGCAGGACGTCGACCGCGACGCGCAGGGCAACATCCGCGTCACGGAGATCGATCTCGGCCGAAAGGTGCTGAACGAGGTGACGCTGCGGCTGGAGAAGCGCGGCATCAAGGTGTCGGTGGTGAACAAGACGATCGGCTACGAGCTGCGTTGCGCCCAGCCGCTGCCCATGGAGGCCGAGTACGCGCGCGACCTCGGCTACGCGGCGGTGCGTCACCTCGCCGGCGGCGGCGGCGGCGTGGTGGTGACCACGCAGGCCGGCGCGCCGCGCTTCGTGCCGCTCGCCGAGTGCGTCGACCCCGGGACCGGGCGTGGCCGGCAGCGCGGCGTCGACGTCGCGAGCGACAACTACCAGGTCGCGCGCGCGTACATGGTGCGGATCGAGCAGGCCGACCTCGACGACGCCGACGCGGTCGCGGCGCTCGGCAAGGCCGGCGGCCTCGCGCCCGACGACCTGCGCCGGCACTTCGCGCGGCTCGACGGGCGGCTGTCGCCGCGGCGCTGATCCGCGCGCTCGTGCCCACCGCGCCCGTTCCAGGCAGCGGTGATATCGTCGCGGGATGGACATCCTCAAGACGATCAAGAACAAGGCGTCGGACCTCGGCGAGGTGAAGGACGACGTCCTCCTGCTCAAGAACGAGGCGAACGAGATCATGCGCGAGATCGCCGAGCTGCAGAAGATCGCCAACTCGCTGCTCATCCGCCAGGCCAAGGTCATGGGCGCGATCGGCCGCCTGAAGGACTTCGTCGGGCTCGATTGAGCGGCACGTGACTTGCTGCGCTCCCGGTCATTCAACCAGGAGACAGTCCATGAAGAGGGCCATGTGGATCGCGTCGGCGCTGCTGACGCTCGGATTCTCGGCTTGCGATCGTTCGTCGTCGCCGGCCTACACCCCGGGCGCGCCGGCCTCTCCGACGGCGTCGAGCGCGGATCAGGAAGCGGGCACCACGGAGCGAACCCAGACGGGTGCGATGGGTGGCGTCGGCACGGACGCGTGCCCGATCGCGGCGCAAGCCGACGAGATCGAGAGCGTGGACGTACCCGACGGCGCGGCGCTCGTGTTCCGGACGAACGACCCGACCGAGAAGAGCGAGCTCCGCGAGCAGCTGACCGAGATCGCGAGCGCGCAGCAGCAGCTCGCGAGCGAGCGCACCGGCGAGAGCGAGGTCGGCACCGGCCAGAACGTCGGCAACAGCGTCGGCCGCGGGCCCGATGTCGAAGGCGGCACCGAGGGCCGGACCGGCTTCGAGGGCCCCGGGGACGACGAGCAGACGGGCGGCTGGGTCCAGTCCGCGACCGAGGCGCGCGCCGAGGAGACGGTGGAGGGCGTGCAGCTCGTCTTCACGACGGATAGCGACGTCGACGGGCTGCGCTCCGAGGTGCGCGAGCGGGCCGACGAGCTCAACGAGCGCTGCACGACGATGCGCTGACCCGCACAGCACGCCGGGCCTGACGCAGGCCTTACACGCGTCCGGGCGGGTCGGACGTTGGGAGGTTCATGCCTGACAACGTCCGTTCGAACCTCGGTCGCTGGTTGCGCCGTCACAGCCTGACGCTGGTCGCCACCCTCGGCGGCGCCGCCGGCGTCGCCTATGCCGCAGCGCGGCTCGGGCCCGCCTCGAGCCCGCCCCCCGTGGTGGCGATCGCCAGCACGGAGCTCGCCGCGCCCGGCGAGCAGCCGCGCGACACCGTCGTGACCGACACCGTCCAGATCGCGCTCATCCTCGACACGTCGAGCAGCATGAACGGCCTCATCAACCAGGCCCGCTCGCACCTGTGGAAGATGGTCGACGACATCGGCAAGATGACGCGCACCGTCGACGGCAAGACGCGCGGCGTGAAGATCGAGCTCGCGCTGTTCGAGTACGGCAACGACACGCTCTCGGCGGACAGCGGCCACATCCGCCAGGTGCTGCCGCTCACCACCGACCTCGACAAGGTGTCGGAGCAGCTCGACGCGCTCTTCACCAACGGCGGCAGCGAGTACGCGGGCCAGGCCATCCAGACCGCCGTGACGTCGCTCGCGTGGTCGAACGACCCCGACGCCCTGCGTTTCGTGTTCATCGCCGGCAACGAGTCGTTCGATCAGGGGCCGGTCCCGGCCGCCGCCGCGATGCAGCTCGCGGCCGGCAAGGACATCACCGTCCAGCTCATCCACTGCGGCGGTGACGAGCCGACGTGGTCGGCGGCGGCGCTCCTCGCGCGGTCGGACCTGATGAAGATCGATCAGAACCAGGTGGCCGCGCACATCCCGGCGCCGCAGGACGCCGACATCCTGCGCCTCGGCCGCGACCTCAACAGCACCTACGTCGCGTACGGCGCGCAGGGCCAGGCGTCCTTCGCGCGCCAGATGAAGGCCGACGAGTCGTCGGCGAAGCTCTCGGCGAAGAGCGCGCTCGAGCGCAGCCAGCTGAAGGCGAAGAAGGCCTACAAGAACGAGAGCTGGGATCTCGTGGACGCGGTCGAGAAGGACGCCGCGTTCCTCGACAAGGCCAAGGACGCCGACCTGCCGAGCGAGCTGCAGGGCAAGTCGGCGGCCGAGAAGCAGGCGTACGTGCAGGCCAAGGCCGCCGAGCGCGCAGCGCTCAAGAAGCGCATCGCCGAGCTCGAGGCCGAGCGCAAGGCCTTCCTCGAGGCCGAGCGCGCCAGGCGCAACACCACCGACGCGCCCTCGCTCGAGTCCGAGATGATGAAGGGCACGAAGAAGGCCGCTGCCAAGAAGGGATACAAGCTCTGATGTACCGCGACGACGACGTCGCGCGCGGCGCACGCGCCGACGCGCTCATCACCGAGATCGCCGACCTCGAGCGGCAGAAGGTCACGCGCGCCGAGCAGGACCAGCGCCTCGAGGCCGCGCGCCTCGAGCTCGCGACGCTGCAGGCGCCGCCCGAGGCCGCCGGGCCGCGTCCGCCCGGCATCTTCGTGCACGTCGCGGTCTTCGCCGCCGCGGCGGTGACGACCTTCGCCGGCTACACGCTCCTGTTCTGACGCGGGCCCGGTCTCAGTCGCAGACGGGGACGGCGGCGGGCGCGCTGCCGTCGACCGGCATCCCGCCGATGGCGCGGCCGCGCAGCTCGGCGTTCACCGCCTCGATGCGGCGGTTGAGAGCGCGCCCCTCCGGGGTCGACGGATCGGCGATCGGCTTGGAGTTCCCGAAGGCCGCGGCGAGCAGGCGCTTGCAGTCGATGCCGTGGGCGACGAGCCAGCGGCCGACCTGCAGCGCGCGATCACCGGAGAGCATGAGCGCCTCCTCGCCCGGCTCGTCGCCGTGCCCCTCCAGCCGCAAGAGCGTGATGTAGTCCTTCGCGGCGAGGTAGTCGTGGATGTGCAAGAGCGCGGCGGCGCTCGCCGCCTCGTCGAGCTCGCTGCCGCCCGTCGCGAACACGATCGGACCGGGCAAGACCAGGCGGTTGTCCTCGAGCTCGAAGCTGGTCGAGGGCGTGCGATCGCCTCCCGCGGCGGGCGTGGCCGGCGCGGCGGGCGCGGC
>JAIOII010000298.1 GCA_019912685.1 Kofleriaceae bacterium | reverse complement strand
GCGCGCGCCCGAGCCGACCGCCGTCGAGCTCGTACGCGTACCAGACCCCGTCCGACGTCGTCGCCAGCCGCGGGTTCGACGCGACGTCGGGCGAGCCGCCCGCGACCGCGCGCTCCGCCGGCAGCGCCGCCGACAGATCGCCGGCCGTCACCCACACCTGATCGTTGTCGCAGTTCCACGCCGCGACCACGTTGCCCGCGCCGCCCGCGGCCACGCCGCTCGCGTGGTGACACGTCATCGCGATCGGCTGCGGCGAACCGACCGGCGTGAACGCGCCGTCGACCTTCGCGACGTCGCAGTTGCTGCTGTTGCCGGTCACGAACACGTAGCCGCCGGGCACCACCACCGCCGCCGCGCTCTCCGTCATCACCGGGAAGGCCGGATCGGGGCCCGTCAGCGGGTGGATGTCGCGGTCGCGCGTGAACACGTGCGTCGAGTCGCCCACGCCGCCCATCACCAGGAAGATGTCGTTCGCGGCGTCCGCGGTCACGAACGCGTGCCCGTGCCCGCTGGCGCCCCCGAGGTACTTCGTCGCCGAGCGCTCGAGGCCGCGCTCGTCGAGCGCGAAGAGCACGATCCCCGGCCCGCCCGGGTCGTCGGCGCCGAGCATCGCGTCGTCGCCGAGCGCGTCGATCGCCATGGTCGCGCCGCCCGCGTTGGGCGCGACGAGCGACTGCGGCTGGATCACGTCGAGGTAGGGCCCCGGATGCACGGCGATGCCGGTCGCCCGGAGCTCGTCCAGGCCGGCGATCCACGCGACGACGAAGCCGGTGGTCGTGCCGGCGACGTCGATGCCGTAGAAGCTCGAGGCCTGCGCGAGCCCGAAGTCCTGGACCCGCACAGCTTCGCCGCAGGCGGCCAGCACACCCGGCGGCGCGTCGGTGTCCGCGTCGGGCGCGGCGTCGGGATCGGTCGCGTCCACGTCACCCGACGGGAGCGCGTCGTAGCCCACCCGCCCGCACGCCGCGGCGCCCGTGGCCACGAGCAGAAGAAGGCTGGCCAGCGCGGGAGCACGCATCCGCACCGAAGGTAACACCTGTGCTAAACGAAGCGCATGTCCGAATCGCGTTACGACGCTGTCGTCATCGGTGCTGGCCCCGGCGGATATCCGACGGCAATTCGCCTCGGGCAGCTCAAGGTCAAGACCGCGATCATCGAGCGCGAGTACATGGGCGGCGTGTGCCTCAACGTCGGCTGCATCCCGTCCAAGGCGGTGATCCACGCGGCCAAGACGTTCGAGAAGATCGGTCATGCCGACACGATGGGCATCACCGTCGCGAAGCCGACGATCGACATGGGCAAGCTGCAGAGCTGGAAGGGCGGGGTCGTGCAGAAGCTGACGAGCGGCGTGCGCACACTGCTCAAGGGTAACGGCGTCGACGTGATCGACGGTACGGCACGTCTCGGCAAGTCCGGTCCCGATGGGCACCGCGTCATCGTGCAGACGGCCAAGGGCGAGCAGACGATCATCGCCAAGAACGTGGTGCTCGCCACGGGCTCGCGGCCGTTCGAGATCCCCGGCTTCAAGACCGACCAGAAGCGCATCCTCGACTCGACCGGCGCGCTCGCGCTCGACCGCGTGCCGCCGCGCATGGTCGTGATCGGCGGCGGCTACATCGGCCTCGAGCTCGGCATGGTGTACGCGAAGTTCGGCACCAAGGTCACCGTGGTCGAGGCGCTGCCCTCGATCCTCGCCTCGATGGACAAGGACTGCGTCGGCGTCGTCGCTCGCAAGCTCAAGAAGATGGGCGTCGAGGTCATGGTGAAGGCCAAGGCCAAGAGCTGGGAGGACAAGGGCGACCGCGCCGTCCTCACCGTCGAGCTCGAGGGTGGGCAGACGGCGACGATCGACACCGACGTCATCCTCGTGTCGGTCGGGCGCCGCCCGAACAGCGAGGGGCTCGGCCTCGACGTCGCCGGGGTCGCGACGGGCAAGGGCGGCTACGTCATCGCCGACGATCAGCTGCGCACCAACGTCGGCGGCATCTACGCGATCGGCGATCTGATCGGCGGCATGATGCTCGCGCACAAGGCGACCAAGGAAGGCGAGGTCGTCGCCGAGATCATCGCCGGCCACAAGGCGGCGATGGACATCCGCACGATCCCCGCGGTCGTGTTCACGGATCCGGAGATCGCGTCGGCCGGCCTCACCGAGGACGAGGCCAAGGCCAAGGGCCACGACCTCAAGGTCGGCAAGTTCCCGTTCGCGGCGCTCGGGCGCGCGCTGTCGGTGAACGACAGCGAGGGCTTCGCCAAGGTGATCTGCGACGCGAAGTCCGAGGAGATCCTCGGCGTGCACATCGTCGGCAACGGCGCCAGCGACCTCATCTCCGAGGCCGCGCTCGCGATCGAGATGGGCGCGGTCGTGCAGGATCTCAACCTCACGATCCACCCGCACCCGACGCTGTCGGAGGCGGTGCGCGAGGCCGCCGCCGCGGCGATCGGCGAGGCCGTGCACATCATCAATCGGTGACGACGCGTGGTCAGCCTCTGCCCGGGGCTGCCTGGTCGTGACACCGACTGGTGAGAAGTCACGAAGGTTTACGAACGTTGTCGTCGGTGAGCGGGAGGGCCGCCACCTAGGGTGAGTGCGCACGACAGGAGTCGTCATGCGCACCCAGCACATCATCGTCCTGGTCGCCTTCGCAGCGGCCGCGTTCACCTTCAACCGCTGCGTCATGGGCAGCGACCGCGCGCGGCGTCGGGCGGCTGGTCGTCACCGGCGGCGCCCGCCGTCGACGAGCCAGCGACGCCGCCGCACGCACGGCCGCCGGTG
>JAIOII010000297.1 GCA_019912685.1 Kofleriaceae bacterium | reverse complement strand
TCTACCACCTCGGCTGCGCCCCCGGGCAAGAGCTCGCGCGCCGCCTCGGGGTCGCGCTCGACGCGCGCGGCGGCATCCGCGTCGACCGCAAGAACGCGACCAGCGTCCCCGGCGTGTACGCCGCGGGCGACGCCACGCGGGACACGCTGCAAGCGATCGTCGGCGCCGGCGAAGGCGCCGCCGCCGCGATCGCGATCAACCAGAGCCTGGTCGACGACGAGATCAGTGAAACCGCCCGGTCGGCTCTTCCTCGAGCTCCATGAGCATCTCGAGGTCCTCGAGCTCGCGCCACGAATCGCTGGGCGAGTCGAAGAGGTCCCGCTCGCTGCGCTCGTCGAGCTCGTCGCGGCGGTCCTCGGGGGCGGCGTCGTCGGACTTGGGGTCCTCGGGGTCGAAGCGGGTGTCGAATGCGGGGGTGGAAGGCATGGCCGTTGTTCTAGCAACGGCCGCGCCAGCTCACGCAACCCGGCGACGGTCGTGGCGGCCGGTCACCAGCGCGCCACCGACCGCCGCGAGCAGGCCGAGCAACATGGCGAGCGACATGCCGAGCATGACCTTGCCGGTCGCCTCGGCGGCGTTGAGGGCCGCGCGCTGCGCCTGTGAGGCGAGCGTGCTGGCGCGCTGTGCGGTGCGCTGCCACCGGCCTCCCACCTGACCCGCGAGCTCCTCGACGTCCGAGGTCGTGAGCGCCGTGTTCTCGGCGAGCGCGGTCACGAACGTGTCGCGGTCGAGCTGCCCCTCGCGGATCGACGCGGTGATCGCGTCGTCGATCGCGCTCTCGAGCTGCGTCGCCGTGACGGTGGGCTTGCCCTCCGCCTCGAGTCGCGCGTTGATCGGCTCGACGAGGTCACGCGCGTCGAGGCCGAGGCCGCGCACCGAGCTGGTACCCAGGTCGCCGATCGCGCCGCCGACGTTGCTCGTCACCGAGACGGCGCCGCGCATCAGGCTCGTCGCGATCATGAACACCGTGACCGCGGCGAAGAGGGTCGTGAGCGCCCATACGAGCAGGCCATGGAGCATGCGGTTCAGGTTGTTCGGGTTCGGCGCCAGGCGGCTCGCGACGAGCCCGCCGGCGAACAGCGCCAGGATCGGAGCGAGGATGCTCCACACGCCGACGCCGAGGCCCAGCGAGCGCAGCTCGCCGGGATCGTCGGGCGAGATCGCCGTCATGCCCACGCCGACGCCGAACAGGTGGAGCACCATCCAGGTCGCGAGCGTGACGAACACGCCGGCTATGATCGCGCCCCAGCGCGCGTTCGAGCCGGTGCGCACGATCTCCAGGTGGCTGCGCAAGGGCGGCGTGGTCGTGACCACGGGCGGTGGTGCCCCCGGGGGAGGGAGCGGCGGAACATCGAGGTCGTCATCGGGTTCGATCGGCATGACGATCGAACGCGCTGCAAGCGACGCGCCTAGCGTGCCGGCCGAACGGCCGCGAGGAACTCGTCGGTGGGCAGCGTGTTGAGCACGTCCCTGGGCCGCAGCCGCGCACGTCGCGCCATCGCCACCGCGTTCTCGAGGTAGTCGAGATCGCTCGTCGAGTGCGCGTCCGACGAGAGGACGAAGCGGATGCCGCGCGCGTGAGCGCGGCGGACGCGCGCCGGATCGAGGTCGAGGCGGTGCGGATCGCCGTTGATCTCGATCGCGGCCGGGCTCTCGACGATCGCGTCGAGGACGTCGTCGAAGCGGCAGGGCAGGGGTTCGCGGCGCAGGATGAGGCGCCCGAGCGCGTGACCCCAGATCTTGAAGATCGGCTGGCGCATCGCCGTCACCAGCCGCGCGGTCATCGCGTCCTCGTCGAGCTTGTGGCGGTTGTGCACGCTCGCGATGACGATCTCCAGCGCCGCGAGCGTCGCGGCGGGGAAGTCGAGGCCGCCGTCGGCGAGGATGTCGGACTCGGTGCCGCGCACGAGCCGCACCGGCGTGCTCCCCTGGACGGCGTCGATCTCGCGCCACTGCTCGCGCAGCCGGGGATCGTCGAGGCCGCCCGCGTAGTGCGCCGCGCCCGAGTGGTCGGTGATCGTGAGGAACGAGAGCCCGCGCTCCTCGGCGGCGTGCGCCATCTGGGCGATCGTGTGCCGGCCGTCGCTGTGCGTCGTGTGGCAGTGCACGGCGCCGGTGACGTCGGCGATCGTCACCAGGTCGTCGAAGCGCTCGCCGGCCGCGGCCCGCGCGATCTCGTCGTCGCCGTCGCGGATCTCGGGCGGCAGCCACGGCAGCCCGAGCGCGGCGTAGACCGCG
>JAIOII010000296.1 GCA_019912685.1 Kofleriaceae bacterium | reverse complement strand
GGCACGGGTACGGGCACGGGTTCGGATCCGGGGGCGGGAACCGGCGCCGCGACCGGTGCGCCGGCGGCCCGCGCCGACGTGGAGGCCTTCGCCGCGGTGTTCGACCCGATCAACTCCAGGCTCGATCACGTGGCGCGCGCGCGCACCGCGTGCGAACAGCGCAAGGCGCTCGTCGATGCGGCGAACGCGATCGACAAGAAGACGCCGCCCGAGGGCAAGGAGGCCCAGGCCTGGCTCGAGGCCGTCGAGGAGCTGCAGATCGCGATCGACGAGACCGGCGGCCCCTGCGACGACGGCGACATCAAGGGCATCGAGGCCCAGCTCGACAGCGCCAGGAAGGCCCTCGACGCGCTGGGCAAGTAGCCCGCAGTCCGATGCCGACGGACGAGCACGACGCTCGTCTTGCGGCGCGGACCGGCGTAGCCTCGTCGGGTGCCCGTCGAGCTCCCCCCCTGTGGCCTGTACCGGACAGTGAACGCCATCGCGGAGGTGCCCGCCGGCCGGCTGGTCTACTTCCACAACCACGGCAACCCCGGCCCCGGCGTGTACCTGCCGGAGCGGTGGGTCGCGAACCGCGCCCGGTTCTCCGGCAACGGCTTCACGCTGCCGCGGCCGGACGACGCCCGCGCGCTGCAGCCTCTCCTCCGCGAGGGCTTCTACCGCGTCACGGCCGCGTTCCACTGCTGCGCGAAGCGGTGCACCGAGTTCCTGCCCGAGATGCTCGTGCAGCTCGGGTACAACGGCGCCGCCCGCGCGCTCCTGTTCCTCCCCGAGATCACCGCCCAGGGGCTCGCGGTCCCGGAGCGCGGCGCGATGGTGGACGACGAGCGGCTCGCCAACCTGGTGGCGCTGCAGGTGCGCGAGGGCTCGGGGGTGGACGCCGAGCTCTCGTTGCCGCGCGGCATGAACCTCCACTGAGGCGCGCGTCAGCGCGCCGGTCTGGTCCGTGCGAGATCGGGCCCGGCCTCTGGGCCTCTGGGCCGGGGCCGACCGATCGATGTGAGCCTGGGACGGCGAATGCCTCCCAGGCTCCGAGACGACAAGGCGGGCCTCGGCCCTCGGGAGTGACGGGGGGATGCGCTAGATTGGCGTGTCGCCATGGCGGAGTTCACGCATCTGCACCTGCACACCCAGTACAGCCTCCTCGACGGGGCGATCCGGGTGAAGGACCTGTTCCCGAAGCTCAAGGAGCGCGGGATGGACACGGTCGCGGTCACCGACCACGGCAACATGTTCGGGGCGATCGACCTCTACACCGAGGCCAAGAACCACGACGTCAAGGTCATCTTCGGCTGCGAGACCTACGTCGCCGCCGCCGACCTCACCGATCGCACCAACCGCCGCAACTACCACCTCGTGCTCCTGGCCGAGAACGAGGCCGGCTACCGGAACCTTTCGTACCTCAACTCGATGGGGTACCTGAAGGGCTTCTACTACAACCCGCGCGTCGACAAGAACCTCCTGCGCGAGCGCCACGAGGGCCTCATCGCCACCAGCGCGTGCCTCGGCGGCGAGATCGCGCAGACCCTCACCAAGGGCGGCGTGTCGGCGGCCGAGGAGGTCGCCCGCGAGTACCAGGACATCTTCGGCAAGGGGAACTTCTTCCTCGAGCTCATGCCGACCAAGACGCCCGAGCAGCAGGAGCTGAACGAGGCGCTGGTCAAGATGGCCGGGCGCCTCGACATGCCGCTCGTCGCCACCAACGACTGCCACTACATCGACCAGGCCGACGCCGCCGCGCACGAGGTGCTCCTCGCGATCCAGACCGGCAAGAGCCTCACCGACGAGCGTCGCCTCAAGCACACGGTCGACAGCTACTACCTGAAGTCGCCGGCGGAGATGAACGCGGCGTTCCTCGACGTGCCGCAGGCGCTCGAGAACACGATCGCGATCGCGAAGCGCTGCAACGTCAAGCACAACTTCAAGGACACGTACCTCCCCAAGTACGGCGTGCCCGAGGGCCACACCCTCGACTCGTACATCGGCGAGGTGGTGAACCAGGGCCTCGAGAAGCGCTTCGCCCACTTCGCGCGCATCGGCATGGCGTTCGATCCCGACGCCTACCGCGAGCGCTGCAAGACCGAGCTCGCCGTCATCCAGAAGATGGGGTTCTCGGGCTACTTCCTCATCGTCTGGGACTTCATCAACTGGGCCAAGGAGCACGGCATCCCCGTCGGGCCGGGCCGTGGCTCGGGCGCCGGTTCGTGCGTCGCGTTCGCGATGGGCATCACCGACATCGACCCGCTCGAGTTCAAGCTGCTCTTCGAGCGCTTCCTGAACCCAGAGCGCATCTCGATGCCCGACTTCGACGTCGACTTCTGCATGAACCGGCGCGACGAGGTCATCAAGTACGTGCAGGAGAAGTACGGGCGCGAGCACGTCGCGCAGATCGCGACGTTCCACCAGCTCAAGGCGCGCGGCGTCATCCGCGACATCGCCCGCGCGATGGAGCTGCCGTTCGCCGAGGCCGACCGGCTCGCCAAGCTCGTGCCCGAGCCGGTGCAGGGCAAGAGCCCGCCGGTGCGCGAGGCGATCGAGCAGACGCCGGAGCTCAAGCAGCTCTACACCGAGAGCGCGATGCACCGCGAGTTGCTCGACATCGCGGCCGCGCTCGAGGGGCTCAACCGCCACGCCGGCATGCACGCCGCCGGCATCGTCATCGCCGAGAAGCCGGTCTACGAGTACGTGCCGTGCTTCCGCGGCCAGAACGACGAGATCATCACGCAGTTCGCGATGAAGGAGGTCGAGAAGGCGGGCCTCGTCAAGTTCGACTTCCTCGGCCTCAAGACGCTGACCGTCATCCAGACCTGCGTTCGCCTCATCAATGAACAGAGGACCGCGGATGGCGCGCCGCGGTTCGACGAGACCGCGATCCCCAAGGACGACGGCGACGTCTTCAAGATGATCTCGCGCGGTGACACGACCGGCGTGTTCCAGCTCGAATCGGGCGGCTTCCGCGAGATCCTGAAGAAGCTCAAGCCCGACTGCCTGGAAGACATCGTCGCCGCCGTCGCGCTCTACCGGCCGGGCCCGCTCGAAGGCGGCATGGTCGACGACTTCATCGACCGCAAGCACGGCCGCAAGAAGGTCGAGTACCCGCACCCCTGGCTCGAGTCGCTCCTCGCCGACACGTACGGCGTGATCGTCTACCAGGAGCAGGTGATGCAGATCGCGCAGGTGCTCGCCGGCTACTCGCTCGGACGAGCCGATCTCCTCCGCCGCGCGATGGGCAAGAAGAACAAGGAGATCATGGACAAGGAGAAGGCGGGCTTCGTCGACGGCGCCGTCGGCAAGGGCGTCGACGCCAGGACCGCCGACTCGATCTTCGAGCTCATCGCCTTCTTCGCCGGCTACGGCTTCAACCGGTCGCACTCGGCGGCGTACGGCTGGATCACGTACCAGACGGCGTACCTCAAGCACCACTTCCCGCACGAGTTCATGGCCGGCCTGATGTCGTGCGACGCCGACAACGTCGACAACATCGTCAAGTTCATCGCCGAGGCGCGCGCGATGGGCCTCACCGTCGAGCGGCCCGACGTCGACGAGTCGGCGGCCGACTTCACGGTGACGCCGCGCGCGGGCGCCCAGGGCGGCAAGGTCATCCGCTTCGGCCTCGGCGCCGTGAAGGGCGTCGGCTCGACGGCGGTCGACGCCGTGCTCGAGGCGCGCAAGGACGGCGGCGCGTTCGCCAGCGTCTACGACTTCTGCCGGCGCGTCGACTCGCAGAAGTGCAACCGCCGCGTGATCGAGCAGCTGGTCAAGAGCGGCGCGTTCGACGGCGTCGCCGCGATCCAGGGGCTGCACCGCGCGCGCGTCCTCGCCGCGCTCGACGCCGCGCTCGAGGCCGGCGCGTCCGAGCAGCGCGATCGCAAGAGCGGCCAGACGTCCCTGTTCGGGCTGATCGTCGCGGCGGCGCCTGCGGGCGCGGCCGGGTCGGCGGCGGCGCCCGAGGTCTACCCGGAGATCGAGCCGTGGACCGCCAAGCAACTCCTCGCGTTCGAGAAGGAGTCGCTCGGCTTCTACATCTCGGGGCACCCGCTCGATCGCTACCGCGGCGACCTGTCGCGCTACGCGACGGCGACGACGAGCGACTTCGCCGAGGGCCGGAAGAACCCCGGCGAGGCGTCGGTCGGCGGCATCGTCGCGCAGTACCGCGAGATGATGACGAAGAAGGGCGACAAGATGGCGCGCTTCGTCCTCGAGGATCAGAGCGGCGGCATCGAGGTCGTGTGCTTCCCCAAGACGTTCGAGCGCGTGCGCCACGTGCTCGTGTGCGACGAGCCGATCCTGTGCACCGGCAAGGTGCAGAACGAGGGCACGGCCGAGCAGGCGGACTGGAAGATCCTGCTCGAGAACGCGACGCCGATCGCGGAGCTGCGCGCGCAGAAGACGTCGCGCGTCGACATCAACCTGAACGCCGACAGCGTGACGCGCGAGCAGATCAACGAGCTGAAGACGATCCTCATGGCGGCGCCGCGCGGCGCCTGCCAGGCGGTGGTCCGGCTCGCGATCCCGCAGCGGAGCGAGACGGTGATCGCGCTCGGCGACCGGTGGATGGTGTCGCCGTCGGACGAGCTGCTCGGACGGCTCGAGCGCGTGTTCGGCGACCGCGTGGCGACGCTGGCATGAGCGCGCGGCGCGCTTGCTCTTGCCGCACGCCATCGCCGCCGTCGCCGTCGCCACCGCCACCGCGACGATCACGAGCTGCCGCCGCGCG
>JAIOII010000295.1 GCA_019912685.1 Kofleriaceae bacterium | reverse complement strand
GCGCTCGCAGCTCGGCCGCCGGCAGGTCGAACCAGAAGCACGAACCGCGGCCGAGCTGCGAGCGCACCTCGACGCGCGTCGCGAGCAGTCGGGCCAGCCGCTCCACGATCGCGAGCCCGAGGCCGACGCCCTTCGAACGATCGCGCTCGGGGTTCGCCAGCTGGTGGAACTCGGCGAAGATGGCGGCGCGCTCGTCGTCCGGGACGCCGAGGCCGCTGTCCCAGACCTGGACGCGCACGCGCTCGCCCCGCGCGCGGAACGCGACGAGCACGCCACCGCGCGGCGTGTAACGGATCGCGTTGGCGACGAGGTTCTGCAGGATCTGGGCGACGAGCTCGGGGTCGGCGTGGAGCCACAGCGGCGTCGGCGGTACCCGCAGCCGTAGCCCGCGCTGGCGCGCCGGCTCGGCGAAGAGCGACTCGACGCGCCGGCCCAGCACGGTCGCGGCGAACGGGCGCGGCGCGGGTACGATCGCGCCGGCGTCGAGGCGCGACACGTCGAGCAGGCTGTCGACCAGCCGGTGCAGCGCGTCGAGGGAGGTCGCGATCCGCCCGGCGAGGTGCGCGCTCGGCGCGTCCAGCGGCGCGGCGCGCAGGGCGTCGGTGAACAGCGAGAGCGCGTGCAGCGGCTGACGCAGATCGTGGCTGGCCGCGGCGAGGAAGCGCGACTTGTCGCGCGTGGCGGCCTCGGCGCGCTCGGCGAGGGCGAGGTTGGCGTAGCGCAGGGCCAGCGACGCGCGCAGCGCCTGGTAGTTCATCCGGCCGATCACGACCACCATCAGCAGGTAACTCACGACCAGGACGCCGAGCAGGCGGATCTCGCCGTCGCTCGACGTGAACATCGCGATCATGAGCGGGGTCACCGACGTCACGGCGCTGATCACCAGGATCGCGGGCGTCGCGACCAGGGTCTGCGCGCCGCCCGCGATGTGGCCGGCGACCGCGATCGAGAGGGTCGCGACCACGAGCAAGGTCGGCTCGCCGGGCGTGACCAGGATGAGGGCGCCATAGGTCGCGCCGGCCACGCCCATCGACGCCGCCAGCGCGCGCCCCCAGCGGGGGAGCTCGTCGCGGCGTCGCGGGCGCGCATGGAAGACGCGTGACAGCACGAGCCGCGCGACCGAGTTGGCCCACACCGCGGCGAGCCAGATCGCGACGGTGGCGTCGGGAAGCGCGTCGCGCAGCACCGCCGTCACCACGACCGAGGTGGCCATCGCGGACAGCGCGACGTTGCGCATGTGCCCGTAGGCGATCCGGACGCAGTCGTCGTCGATGTCGGCCCGCCACCGGGCGAGCTCGTCGTCCAGCGGAGCGGCCAATGCGCGGGTCATCCTCCCGCAGCGTACCGCGCCCGTCTGGCTCAGCGCGCCGGGACGATCGAGATCGTCGTCATCGCCTGCGGACGAGGACGAGCAAGCGTCGTGCCCGCCCCGACGTCAGGCCACGCTCACGGCACCATCTTGGAGTTGATGCCGCCCTGCTTGTCGGTGATCGTGATCTCGATCTCCGCGGGCGGGACGTCGGACGCCGGCGTGGCCTTGCAGCGGAACGTCTTGCCGGGCTCCGAGACGCGCACGCGCTCGCCGCAATCGATGGCGACCTCGACCCCCGTGGTCTTGCGCAGCTCGCCGCGCAGGAGCTCCTCGACCTTCGCCGAGATGACGTAGCCCTCGACGAGCTCCCAGCGCACGTTGCCCTCATCGTCGGTCTGCGTGACCTTCGCGCGGCCGGGCAGGGTGCCGACCTTCACGTCGCACTCCGTGACGACGTCCTTCGCGAGCTTGACCTTGTCGGGGCAGGTGACGGTCGCCTCGAGGCCCGTCGCTTCCTTCAGCTTGTCGGCGATGAGCTTCTCGCCCTTGTCGACGTCGAGCTTCTTGCCGCCGCAGGACGCCTCGAACGTGCAGCCGCCGACCAGCATGGCCCCGACGATGTACAGGTATCGCGTGGTGGTCCCCATCGATCCCACGGTACCACGGGTGTGGCGTGGGCCCGCGCCTCGTGGGCGCTCGGCGCTACTGCGGGCCGCGCTTGGGCCTCGTCGAGGCCCGGCGACGGCGGCGACGACCCGGGCCGGCGACGAGCGCGCGCAGGAGGTGGACGTCGAAGGGCTTCGTGATCCAGCGCTCGAAGACGCCGGGCGTGGTGTCGTCGCCGACCGGTGGCTCGAAGCCCGACACCGCGATGAGGCGTGGACAGGCCGCGCCGAGGCGGGCGTGGAGCTTGCGGGCGAGAGTCGCGCCGTCCATGCCGGGCATGCGGATGTCGATCAGGGCGACGTCGGGCTGCGCGCCGGCGGCGAGCTCGATCGCGCTCGTCGGATCGTGCGCGACGCTGACCTCGTGGCCTTCGAGGCGCAGGAGATCGCCGAGCATCTCGGTGACCTCTGGACTGTCGTCGACGATGAGCACCCGCCGGCGCGGTGTCGAGCGCGCATCGACCATGACGCGCTGCGCGCGCACGGGCGCGATCGCGCTCGCCGGCAGGCGCACGCTGAACGTCGTCCCGGTGTGCAAGCCCTTGCTCTTCGCGCGGATCGAGCCGCCGTGGAGCTCGACGAGCGACCTGGCGATCGACAGGCCGAGGCCGAGCCCCCCGGACCGCTCCGAGCTCGTCGTGCCCTGCACGAACGGCTCGAACAGGTGCGCGAGGAGCTCGGGCGCGATCCCGATCCCGTCGTCGCGCACCTCGGCGATGACGTCGCCGCCCTCGCGCTGGGCCGACACCGTGATGTGGCCCTGCGGCGGCGTGTACTTCGCCGCGTTCGACACGAGGTTGACGAACACCTGGACGAGGCGATCGTGGTCGCCGTCGACGATCAGGTGAGGATCGACGGCGAGGACGACCGTGTGCATGCGCTCGCGCAGCGGCGTCGTGCAGGCCTCGACCGCGTCGTTCAGGACGGCCCCGAGATCGGTCGGTCGCTTGGTCAGGCGGACGCGCCCGCCGGTCACGCGCGCGAGATCGAGCATGTCGTCGACCATGCGGGTCATCCGGCTGACCTGACGTTCGATGGTCGAGCACTCGCGCACCATGGCCGGCGCCCGGGCGCGCACGAGGTCGAGGGTGACGTTCATCGTGGTCAGCGGCGTGCGCAGCTCGTGGCCCAGCGTGGCGATCGCGGTGTCGCGCGCGTCGCGCGCCGCCCGCAGCTCCTGCTCGGCGCGCACGTGCGCGTCGATGTCGGTGCAGGTCCCGGCCCACCGCGCGATCACGCCTCCCGGCCCGGCCATGGGCACCGCGCGGACGAGGAACCAGCGCGGCCGGCCGTCGCGCGCGACGAGGCGCGCCTCCATCTCGAGCTCCCGGCCGGCGCGCACGGCGTGCAGCCATCGCTCGCGGACGCGCAGGCGATCCTCCTCGGCGAACGCGTCGAGCACCGCCGCGAGCTCGTCGCGCTCCGGCGAGTGGCCGGTGTACTCGAGCCAGCGCTCGTTCGCGTACTCGAGCTGGCCATCGGCGCCGGCGAGCCACACCAGCTGCGGGATGCTGTCGGCGATGCGCTGCGATCGCTCGGCCTCGAGCTGGGCCCGGATCGCCGTGGTCTCGGCGCAGGCCCCGACGATGCACGCCGGTCCTCGTTCGTCGCATGCGAAGCTGCGCGCCACCAGGCCGACCCAGCGAGCCGCGCCCCCGGGTCCGCGGACGCGAACCTCGATGTCGAGCGGCACGCCGCGCTCGGCGAGGTCGCGCCAGCGAGCCTGCATCGCGTCGGCGTGCTCCTCGTCGACGCCGGTGAGGAGGTGGGTGTGCGTCATCGCGGCGAGCGACTCGACGCCGAAGAGACGCGCGACGCGCTCGTCGCAGTCGAAGGCTCCGGTCGGTGCGTGCCAGTGGAACGTGCCGGCGCGCGAGACGGCGAGCACCGCCTCGAGGCGCATGCCGAGCTGCTTCGCCTCGGCGATGGACGCCTTCAGGCGCTGCGTCTCCGCCTCCAGCCGCTCGCGCAACCTGGCCAACTTCTCGTCGCCACCCACGTGCGCATCATGATCATCTGCCCGTGTCGCTTCAAGGTCCTTCTGACGGATCCGTGGGCGCCCATGGAGCGATCGCCGAGCGCGCGCTCGCGAGATCGCGCGGCCGCGCCGGCACCGGCGGGGTGAACGGGTGCAGAGTGTGGGCGCCCGCTCCGCGAGCGACCGACGCGGGTCACGCATGATGCGCGCGCGCAGGGGGACGCGGATGACCGGCGGCGGGTGAACGGCCGGCGGGAGGTCAGCTCGGCGCGACGCTCTGAAGCTTCTTCGCCGTCGATGCGAGGCGCTGGTGTAACGACTGGGCCTCTCGGGCGAGCTCCTCGAAGCCGGCGCTCCGTGCATCGGACGCGAGGGTGCCCGCGCGTTCGGCCAGCGCGGCGATCGTCGGGACGAGCTCGGCGGGTCTCGCGCTCGCGGCCGCTGCGTTCAACGCGCCCGTCTCCGCGCCGATCGCCTGGAAGCTGTCGAGCAGCGCCTTCAGCTGCTCGTTGCGATCCTTGAGCGCGGGGAGTCGATCCGTGACCTCCTGCGCGGCCGCCTGCTGGCGCGTGTGGGCCACGTTGATCGCGGCGGCGAGCGCCGCGCCGCGCTCGGCGAGACGAGCCTCGGTGGCGGCGATCTGGCCGAGGAGCTCGTTCGCGCGCTCGAGCTGCTTCGTCGTCGAGATCGAGCCGCGGACGAACAGGTCGCCGGCGCGGGCGTACTCCTCGAGCGCCTCGTCGAACGCCTGCGCAGCCTCGACCAGCGGAGATGGTTCCTTGCGCTTGTTGGTCATGACGGGTCCGAGCGGCTCCGGACACCGATACCACACCCTCAGCGCACGGCGAGCAGGCGCGGGTGCCGGAGCTTGTCGTTGTCCGTCCACTCGATGAACGCGACCTGCACGACCACCTCGGGGCGGACCCAGTGGACGCGTGTGCGTGGGAGCCCGGTCGCGCGCGTGAACGGCGAGCCGGGCACGGCGAGCGCGTCGAGGCGGCGGCGCAGCTCGAGCAGCATCCGCGTGGCGAAGCCGGTGCCGACCTTGCCGGCGTAGACGAGCTCGTCGCCGTCGCGCTTGCCGACGAGGAGCGCGCCGAGGCCGACGCGCGCGCCCTGCGGATCGGTGAAGCCGCCGACGACGAGCTCGGCGATGAGCTCGCACTTCATCTTGAGCCACGCCTTCGAGCGCCGGTGCTCGTACGCCGAGTCGCGGCGCTTGGCGATGACGCCTTCCCAGCCCTCGGCGCACGCGTGCTCCCACGGCCGCTCGCCCTCGAGCTGCGCCACGTGGTGGAGCGGCGGCGCGAAGGGGAGCGTGCGCAGGCGCTCGATCCGGCGCTCGAGCGGCTGCGCGCGCAGATCTTCGCCGTCGAGCCAGAGCACGTCGAACACGTGGTACGCGCTCCGGTCCCAGAGCAGCTCGCCGTCGAGGATCACGTCCCGCACCGGCAGCCGAGCGATCGCCGCGGCGACCGCGGGGACGTCCTGCGGCAGGTGGTTGCGCGAGAAGAGCGCGACCTCGTCGCCGTTGCGGAACGAGAGGAGCCGGATGCCGTCGAACTTGCGCTCGAACAGCCACTCCGGCGCGATGAACCGCTCCTCGGTGAGCGTCGCCGCCATCGGCGTGAGCCACTCGGGGAACGCGGTCACGCGCGCCAGGCTACATGCTCTCGACGGCGCAGGCGGGCTCCATCTCGGGGCCGCCGCGGGCGTCGCACTCGTTCTGCGGGATCGGGTAGCGCAGGTTGCGGACGTGATCGGGCATGTCGAGCGGCAGGTCGGTGATGCGGTCGAAGCGGCGCGTGTCGATCCAGCGGTGCCCGCCCTCGAAGAGGAGGGAGTAGCGCCGGTTGTAGAGGATCTCGGTCTCGATCTCGTCGGCGGTGAGCGTCGGCGCCAGCGCGGTGAGGCCGCCCGACACGGTGCGCACGCGGTCGAGGTCCGCGATCGCGCCCGGCAGGTCGTTGGTGCCCCACTTGGCCTCGGCGCGCAGGAGGAGCAGCTCCTCGTTGCGGATGATGGGCACCGGCGCGGTCGCCGAGTACATCGTGAACTTGAGATCCGACATGAGCCCCTGCGCGGCGCCGGGCGGGCTCACCATGGTGGTCTTGCGCACGGCGCGGTTGTCGCGCACGGCGCCGTTCATCTGCGCGTCGGTCAGGACCGAGGGGTGCGCGTAGATGTTGCGGTTCACCAGGCCGTTGGTGGTGTCGCCCGAGCCGGCCGAGAACGTGTGGTAGACGCCGGCGTCGAGCGCGGCCAGCGACGCGGCGGTCTCGTCGATGAACGACTCGTTCAACGCCGTGAGCGCGGTCGCGTAGTCGCCCGTGTAGCAGGCGACGCGGGCGCGGATGGCGCGGTTGAAGGTCAGGAACCCCGCCGGATCGTCGAAGCCGGCGAAGCCGGAGGGCAGGGCGAACGCGAAGGCGTCGCCGCCGGCGGCGAGGTCCATCGCCGCGTCGTCGAGCAGCCGGTTGATCTCGGCGTAGACCGCGTCCTTCCCGGCGATCGGCGCGAGCTCGCCGATGGGCTTGCCGAGCTCGATGACGGCGCCGACCGTGTCGCGCGTGGTGATCACGCGCAGCAGATCGAGCGCCATGATCGTCTGCGCGAAGCCGCGCACGCCGGCGCGCTCGGCGTCGGAGAAGCCGGCGGCGACGTCGGCGCCGTTCAGGACGAGCGTCGCGAGCCGGAGGTTCGCGTACGGTCCGGCCCAGAAGTTGCCGCCGAACGGGCTGCCCTTCTGCAGCGGCCCCGCGAGCAGCTCGCCGACGTAGCGGGGGTCCGCGCCGTCGAAGTTGTAGGACTCGCGGCCGAGGATGCCGAGCTGCGAGACGTAGCCGTTGGCGGCCGCGACGTTGCCGCGGTGCCCGACCACCAGCCCGATCGAGGCGGCGGAGACGTTCTCGCGGGTCGGGTTGTCCTCGAGATCGTCGACCGGCGGGTTGTTGAGGTCGGGAACGTCCAGGTCACAGCCGGCGACCGCGACCGTGACGAGGAACGAGAGAGCGAGCATGGTCTTCATGGGGCGCTCCTTCACAGGCCGGCCTCGACCGACAGCCAGAAGCTGCGGCTGGGCGGGTAGGGGGCGACGTCGTAGTTGCGCCCGATCGGCTGGTTGCCGAAGTTCGAGACCTCGGGATCGAGGCCGCTGTAGCTGGTCCAGGTGAGGAGGTTGCGACCCGACAGGCTGACGCGGAGCCAGTCGACCGAGAGCGCGTCCTTCGCCAGCTTCGCGGGCAGGTTGTACGCGACGGCGACCTCGCGCAGCTTCACGAAGCTCGCGTCCTCGATGTACGGGCTGATGTCGCCGTTGGAGAACGCGTCGAGGCGCGCCTCGCCGGCGCCGATGTAGTCGGGGGAGACCTGGCCAAAGTCGTAGAGCAGCTTGGTCAGGTTGACGATGTCCGAGCCCTTCTGCCAGTCGAGGAGCGTGTTCAGCTCGAGCTGCTTCCACGTGACCTTGTTCGACCAGCCGACGCGGAAGTCGGGCTCGCCGTTGCCGACCACGTCGAGCACCCCGTCGCCGTCGACGTCGCTGACGATCTGGGTCGCGCTCTTGCCCTCCTCGATGCGGAACGCGCCGAGGCCGGCGCCGAAGCCCACGGTCGTCACGTTGAACGCGCCGCCCGGCAGATCCGTGACCTCCGACCGGTTGAGCGTGAGGATGCCGCGGGTCGTCCAGGTCACCGCCTGCTCGACCGGCGTCACCTGCACCGCCGCCTCGATGCCGCGGTTGCGCAGGCTGCCGCTGTTCTCGAAGATCGTGGTGTAGCCGCTCGACAGCTCGACGGCGCGCTGCGACAGCAGGTTGGAGATGTTGCGCTGGTAGGCCGTCAGCTCGAGCACGGCCCGCTGGTCCTTCAGCGCGACGTCGGTGCCGAGCTCGACCTCGGTCTGACGCTCGGGCTCGATGCCCGTGTCGCCGACCGTGCCGCCGAGCGTGAGCGTCGGCATGCCCTCGATGGTCTGGGTCGCGTTGAGCGGCGTGAACTTCTGTCCGTAGTTCGGACGATTTCCGGCCTGGCCGAAGGCGCCGCGCACGCGCAGGAGGTCGAAGGTCTCCTCGGGCACCTCGACCTCGTAGGTCGCCGCCACCTTGGGATAGATGAAGAACTTGTCGGAGTCGCCGTTCAGGCTCGAGCGCTCGGCGAGGAGGCCGCCGAGCAGGCTCAGGCGATCGTCGAGGAGCGCGAGCTCCTCCTGGACGTAGATGCCCTGATCCTTGGTGCGCAGCGCGGTCTCGAAGACGTTGAGCGACGTGGCGGTGTCGATGTTGGGCTGCGACAGGTTGGTGCCCACCACCGAGACGGTGAGGAGGTCGACGCTCTCGAAGGTCAGGCCGACCGAGAGCGCGTTCTTGAACTTCCCGGACGCCGGGGTGTGACGCCACAGGGCGCCGACGCCGAGGTTCCAGTTGAGGTTGTTGGTCGTGCCCTCGATGGCGGTGCCCGGCTGGCCGTCGCTCGGCTCGAACTGGAGCTCGGGCGTGGAGAACACGTCGTTGCGCTGCTGGAAGCGGTCGACGCCGAAGGTCGAGACCAGCTTCACGTCGTCACGCTCGGTCTTGTACACGTCGAGCGCGGCGTTGGCCGAGGTGATCACGCGCCACACGTCCTCCTCGTTCTGGAAGAGGGCGACGGTCTGGAGCGGGTTCGAGCCGGCGAGCGGGTTCTCCGGATAGCGTCCGTCGGCGCCACGGCGCAGGTCCAGGAACGACGGCGTCGACGACAGCGCCACGTAATACGACGTGCCGGTGTTGTCGTTGTTGGTGAGGCCGCGGTCGCTGGTCGAGTGGAGGACGCTCGCGCCCAGGTCGAGCGACAGCCGCTTGCCGAACTGGAACGAGGTGCCGATGCGCGCCGACTGCTTCTGGTAGAAGGTGCCGATCACGACCCCGGGCTCGTCGCGGACGAGGATCGAGCCGTGGTACGTGCCCTTGTCGTTGCCCCCCGACGCCGAGGCGACGGTCTCGTAGGCGAGGCTCGAGCGCGTGATCGCCTGCTCGTGGTCGAAGGTCTGCCCGGTGTAGAGGTCGGCGATCGCCTGGCTGTTGTAGGCGTCCATCACCTCCTGCTGCGAGCCGAAGCGGCGCGAGCCGAGCGTGTTCGACACCTGCGAGAAGCCGACGCGCTGCGTGACCGAGGCCTTGTTCTGGCCGGCGCGGCCGCGCTTGGTGCGGATGATGACGACGCCGTTGGCGGCCTTCGAGCCGTAGAGCGCGGCGGCCGAGGCGCCCTTCAGGACCTCGACGCTCTCGATGTCGTTGGGGTTGAGGTCGGCGATACGGTTGACCGGGTTGTCCTGGTTCGACGCGCTGCCGCCCGCGGCGGCCGCGGTGATCGCGTTCACGCCCGACGCGACCGCGACGTTCGAGAGGATGACGCCGTCGATCACGTAGAGCGGCGAGGACTGGCCGTTGATCGTCGAGATGCCGCGGAGGCGGAGCTGGGTGCCGCCGCCGGGCGCGCCCGAGTTCGACTGCAGGTTCGCGCCCGAGACCTTGCCGACCATCGCGGACTCGACGGTCGACGCCGACACGCGGTTCAGGTCCTCGTCGTCGACCACCGACGCGCCGTTGGCGAGGTTGGAGCGGACGATGACCGGCGCGCGGCCCTCGAGCACGATCTGCTCGCTCGCCGCCGCGAAGTCCATGATGCCCAGCACCTCGGTCGCCGTCGCCAGCGCGGTGATCTGCGCCGGCTGATAGCCCTCGGCCTGGACGTCGAGGGTCACGTCCTCGAACAGCACGCCGTCGAGCTGGAACTGGCCGTTCTCGTCGCTGATCGTGGTGTTCTCCGTGCCGCGCACGGTGACGGTGGCGCCGACGACCGGCTCGCTCGAGAGCGCCTCGGTCAGCTTGCCGCGCAGCGAGCGCGTCCGGGGTCCGTCGACCGGCGCGCCCGCGCCGGGCTCGAGCATCGCCTTCACCGTCGGCGCCTCGGCCGACGCCTCGACCGAGGTCGCGTTGTAGCCCTCGGCCGAGATCTGCAGCGCGACGTCGGACATGCCGACGCCGTCGATCGTGAAGAGGCCGTCGGCGTCGGTCAGCACCGACGTCGTCGATCCTGCGATGACGACCTGTGCGCCTGCGATCGGCGCGCCGGTCTGCGCGTCGCGCACGAGGCCCGCGATGCTGCGCGTCGGCACCTGCTGCGGCGGGGGCGGCGGCGGCACCTTGCGCAGCGCCACCGCGACCATGGTCGCGGCCTTGCCCGCCTTCACCGGCAACGTCACCGGCTGGTAGCCCTCGGCCGTCACCTCGACGAGGAGATCGGCCTGTGGCGCCTTGGCGATGGTGAACGCACCGTCGGCGTTGCTCGTCTGTGGGGTCCCGACGGCCGCCTGGGACTTGCCGTCCTTCACGGTGACCGACGCGCCCGTGAGGGGCGCACCGCTGTCGGCGTCGACGACGACGCCGTTCAACGCGCGCGAAGGCTGGGCGAGAGCCGCGGCAGGGGCGAGCAAGATGAACCCGCACACCACCGCGAACCAAGTGACGACACGCAACGGCATCAGGGCCTCCTCGTCGAGATGCCGTGCATCCTCGCCACGTCTTCGCGTGATCGACAAGACGCAATACGCAGATTTGAATCTGTGATTGCGAGCGACGTAATCAGCGAGACCGAAGGTTTCGCTGCTGCGCAATCTTGTCTCGCCTGCGGCGCGCTTTGACGCGCTACGTCGCGGCGGAGCCGATCGCCGGCGTCGCCGACGCGGCCTGCGACAGCGCCGGCTGCGCCGCCTCGACGCGCGCGATGGCGGCGGTCAGCTTCTCGAGCTCGCGGCGCACGTCGGCGCGCTGCTGCACCACCGGCGCGAGCG
>JAIOII010000294.1 GCA_019912685.1 Kofleriaceae bacterium | reverse complement strand
GTCTTGCCGAGCCCGTGCCCGGGCGCCGGCAGCCCGAGCAGCACCGCCGCCGTCGGCGCGACGTCCATCAGGTCGGCGTCGACCTTCGCGCCGGGAACGACCCCGGCGCCGGCGAGGATGAAGGGCACGTCGACCACGTTCGGCTCGAGCCCGCCGTGGCCGCCGCGGTCGGTGTGGCCGTGGTCGGCGACGACGATGATCGCGTCGCGCGTGAGGTCGAGGTCGGCGACCGACGCGCGCAGCGCGGCGTCGGCCTCGAACGCCGCCGCCAGGTACTCGGGCTCGGTGCCGCCGAACTCGTGCCCCGCCGCGTCGACCACGCCGATGAGCAGGACCGCCAGCGTGTCGCGCGCGGCGATCACGCCTCGCGCCGCCTCGCGGAAGCCGCCCGGCCACGGCGCGTAGCGCGGATCGTCGAAGTCGCCCTCGAGGTCGGTGCGGATCGCGCGCTGCCACGCCTCGGCCGTCGGCTCGTCCATGAGCGTGAGGTCGACCTCGAAGTCGTCGTGGAGGGGCAGCGCGCGCGGCCGGAGGAACAGGCGCGGCATCGCGTCGTAGTCGCTCGCGAAGCCGGCGCGCAGCGGTCCGTCGGGCCGCGCCGCCTCGCGCATGCGGTCCATGAGCGAGTCGACGCGCACCGGCCAGCGGAACCGATTGGTGCGCACGCCCGAGTACGCCGGCGGGACGCCGGTGAGGATGTTCACGTAGCCGGGGCGCGAGAACGTCGGGTACTGCGCGCGAGCGCGGCCGTCGATGCCCCTGGCGCGCAGCTCGTTGAGGAACGGGAGCTGGCGCGACACGTCGAGGCGGAGGCCGTCGATGACGACGAGGACGACGCGCTCGGCGAGCGGCGGCGTCGGCGGTGGCTCGACCATCGGCGGCGACGCGGCGAGCGCCGGGACCGGCCGGTCGAGATCGTCCATGAACTCCGAGCCCGAGAGGCCGGCCTGGATGGCGCCCCACGTCCCGATCACGAGGAACAACGTGGCGGTGACCAGCGACCAGGGCGTGCTCGGGGGTGAGGCGCGAAGCAAGGCCTCCCGATTAGACCATGCTGATGGTAAGGTGATCGAATGTGGTACCTGGACGGCAACGTCCCTCACTTCCCGGATGTGGCGACGTCGGGTCTTTGACGATCAGACGTTGTTGACGATCAGAGCCTGACGATCAGAGGCCTCTGGTCAACTCCAGGAAGTCGAGACACCCATGGACACGCTCAAGACCATCGGTCGCAGCGCTCCCAGCGAGGAGCCTGTGATTCATCTCAAGCCGCCGGTCGATCCGGCGACCTTGACCTATCGCCACCTCCTCGACGGCCCGTTCTGGCAGCGCATCCCGGCCTACCGCGGGATCGACGAGGCCACGTTCCTCGACCACAGCTGGCAGGCGAAGAACACGATCACCAACCCGCAGAAGCTGCTCGCGGCGGTGCAGGACCTCGTGCCGCAGTCGTTCTACGACGACGTCGCGCTCGGCTTCCAGCGCGCGCCGATGTCGATCCGGGTCTCGCCGTACCTCCTGTCGCTCGTCGACTGGAACGATCCGTACGCCGATCCGCTGCGTCGCCAGTTCGTCCCGGTGGCGTCGCGGCTCCTGCCCGATCATCCCAAGCTCACGCTCGACTCGCTGCACGAGCAGGCCGACGCGCCGGTGCCGGGGCTGACGCACCGCTACCCCGACAAGGCGCTCTTCCTCGCGCTCGACACGTGCCCGGTCTACTGCCGCTTCTGCACGCGCAGCTACGCGGTCGGCGTCGACACCGACGAGGTCGAGAAGGTGTCGCTCAAGGCGACCGAGGAGCGCTGGCAGCGCGCGTTCCGCTACATGCGCGAGCGGCCGGAGCTCGAGGACATCGTCGTCTCCGGCGGCGACAGCTACCAGCTCAAGGCGCGCCAGATCTCGCTCATCGGCAACACGCTCCTCGACATCGACCACATCCGCCGCATCCGCTTCGCGACCAAGGGGCCGGCGGTGATGCCGATGAAGCTCCTCACCGACGACGAATGGGTCGACGCGCTCACCCAGGTCGTCGAGAAGGGCCGCCGCCTCCACAAGGAGGTGGTGCTGCACACGCACTTCAACCACCCCAACGAGATCACGGCGATCACGCGCCGCGGCCTCGATCGCCTGCACGAGCGCGGCATCATCGTCCGCAACCAGGCGGTGCTCCAGCGCGGCGTCAACGACACCGTGCCGGTGATGCAGCAGCTGGTGAAGCGCCTCGGCTACTGCAACGTGCAGCCGTACTACGTGTACGTGCACGACCTCGTGAAGGGCGTCGAGGATCTGCGCACGACGCTGCAGACCGCGATCGATCTCGAGAAGGCGGTGCGCGGCGTGACCGCCGGCTTCCAGACGCCGACGTTCGTGTGCGACGCGCCCGGCGGCGGCGGCAAGCGCGTCGTCCACTCGTTCGAGCACTACGACCGCGACACCGGCGTGAGCGTGTGGGCCGCGCCGTCGGTGAAGCCGGGCTTCTTCCTCTACTTCGATCCGATCGACACGCTGGCGCCGGAGATCCAGGCGCGCTGGGCCGACGTGGCCGAGCAGGACCGGATGATCGAGGCGGCGATCGCGGCGGCCCGCGAGCAGCAGGCGGCCACGGCGCACGCGAGCTCGATCCGCCGGCCGCCCGCCGTCTAGGGTGCCCGCATGGCCGTGACCCCCGTCCGCTGGGTCTACCTCGCGCTCGGGTGGCTGTTCTTCGGGCTGGGCGTCGCCGGCATCGTCTTGCCCGTGGTCCCGGCGACGCCGTTCATGCTGCTCGCCCTCTGGGGGTTCTCGCGCAGCTCGCCGCGCCTCGAGGCGTGGCTCCTCGGCCACCGGCTGTTCGGCGCCGGGCTGCGGGCGTGGAAGGAGCATCGCGTCATCCCGCTGCGCGGCAAGCTCGTCGCGTGGGGCTCGATGCTCGGCAGCCTCGCCTACATGATCTTCTGGCGGCAGCCGGCCTGGTGGGTCCTCGCGCTCGCGACGATGGTGCGGGCGGTCAGCTCTCCGCGCGGCGCTGATGGGCGCGTCCTACCCGTACATCGTGCTCAAGCTCGGCTTCGGCCCGAACCTGAGCGTGGTCGCCGCGTTCTTCGGCTTCGTCTTCCTCTCGCTGTTCAACCTGATGCTCAAGACCGGCTACGACCGGTGGCAGAACAACATCGTCCAGACCGCCGGCACGAGCGCGGCGCAGACCGCGTTCATGTGCGTGCTGCTCGGCGCGTTCGACATCCTGCGGCGCAACCCCGATCTCGGCTTCCACCTCGAGCTCACGTGGTGGAAGTCGTTCCTCTGGCTCTGGGCCGCGTGCACGCTCGGCGTCCTCCTGGCGGTGCCGCTGCGCCGCCACTTCATCGTCGAGGAGAAGCTGCCCTACGCCGACGGCCTCGCCGCCGCCGAGACGCTCATCGTGCTCGACCCGCCGCGCGGCAAGGACATGGATCCCAAGCTGATCGCGCAGGCCAAGAACGCCGCCCTCGCCCTCGCGCTCGGCCTGTTCGCGTCCGCCTTCCTGATGCTCCTGCGCAAGGAAGCGTACATGTTCAAGTGGCTCGACGACGCGTGGATGTCGGCGGGCGTCGTCGGCGGCATCGTCCTCGGCAAGCTCTACGTCGGCGTCTACTACAGCCTGCTCAGCGTCGGCTCGGGCATGATCATCGGCCTCCGCATCAACGTGTGGATGATGGTCGGCGGCGTGCTCGCGTGGATCGTCGCGCCGTGGCTGCTCGTGAAGTACGGCGAGCTGCCGAAGGGCGCCGCGCGCAACGACATCCTGTTCTGGGTGATGTGGCCCGCGACCGGCATGCTCGTCGCCGGCGGCCTGACGGCGCTGGCGCTCCGCTGGCGGCTCATCATCGACACGTTCCGCAGCCTGCGCGGCGCCAAGCTCGACGGCGGCGAGTTCCCGCTCGCGTGGGTCGGCGGCGGGGTCGCCGTCTGCGCGATCGCGCTGTGCATCGTGCAGGCGGCGCTGCTCGACATGCCGGTCTGGATGACGCTGGTCGCGATCCTCCTGTCCCTGCCGCTCATGCTCGTCGGCCTGCGCGTCCTCGGCGAGACCAACTGGGGCCCGATCAGCGCGCTGTCGAACATGATGCAGGGCCTGTTCGCGATCGTCGCGCCCGGCAACATCACGGCGAACATGGTGTCGTCGGGCACGACCGGCACCATCGCCGTCTCGTCGGAGGCGATCATCCAGGACTACAAGGCCGGTGACGTCATCGGCTCGACGCCGCGCTCGCTCACCTGGGCGCAGCTCATGGCGGTGCCGATCGGCGCGCTCGCCGTGTCGCTCGTCTATCCCGCGCTGGTCGACACCTACGGCGAGGTCGGCGGCCCCAACCTGTCGAGCGCGATCTCGCAGAAGTGGGCGCTCTTCGCCGGCTTCCTCAAGGGCGGCTTCGACGCGCTGCCCAAGTCGGCGCTGTGGGTCCTCATCATCTTCAGCGCGCTGGGCATCCTGTTCACGGTGCTCGAGAGCAAGAAGGCGTGGAAGCCGTTCGTGCCGTCGCCGACCGGCATCGGCATCGGCATCCTCGTGCCGTTCATGGTGATCGCGACGATGTTCATCGGCGGCGTCATCGGGACGATCTGGAAGAAGGCCCACCCCCCGTCGGCGGGGCCGTACCTGGTGCCGTTCGCGTCGGGCCTCATCGCCGGCGAGGCGCTGATCGCCGTGCTCGTGCCGCTCCTCCTCTGGCTCGGCCTCGGCGGCGCCGCCGGTCACTGAGCGGCGCGCGCGCGTGCAGCTCGAGGTCGCCGCCTGGGACGTGACCACGCTGGCGGCGTCGTGGCGGGAGGCGACGCCGTTCGCCCACGTCGTCATCGACGGGATGGTGAACGCGATGCGGCTCGCGGTCCTGCGCGACGCGTTCCCGCGCGAGCCGCTCACGTTCGAGCGCAGCGAGATCGTCGACTGCCTCGCGTCGGCGCCCGAGCTCGTCGAGCCGAACCTGCGCGCGTTCGGCGCGGCGATGGCGGCGCCCGAGACGCTCGCGGCGGTGCGGGCGATCACCGGCAAGGACGTGCGCTCGGTGGAGGTGCGGAGCTACTGCTACCTGCCCGGCGGCTACCTCCTGCCGCACACCGACAGCCGGCTCGAGCTGGGGCGGCAGGTCGCGTTCGCGGCGTACCTCTCCGAGGACGGCCAGTGCGAGGGCGGCGAGCTGGAGCTCTTCCGCTGCGAGGTCGACGGCGCCGGCGAGATCGTCGCCACCGCCCCGGCGGCGCGCATCGCACACCGCGGCAACCGCCTCGTCCTCTTCGACGTGTCGGCGACATCGCTCCACCAGATCCGCGAGGTGACGGCCGGCGCGCGCGTCTCGCTCACCGGCTGGTTCCGCTGATGCTCGCGCCGTACCTCGTCGACGAGCACACGCCCGCGGCGCTGCGCGAGCTCCTGCGCGACGCGCCGGTCCCGTCGGTCCAGATCCCGGCTGCGCTCGACGACGCCGCGGTCGCGGCGCTGCGCGCGCGCGCCCTCGCCGCGGAGCTCGTCGCCTACGACCTCGCCGATCGCGGCCGCTACCACCACGACGAGACGCTGCGCGACGAGCCGCTCTTCGCGCAGCTCGCGTGGTTCGCGGCCGGCGTCACCGCCACGCCGCTCGTGCTCGCCCGCGCGTGCTGGCTCGTGCAGCGGCGTGGCGACTACAGCCTGGTGAAGGACGACTGGGCCCGGCGGCCGCGGGGCCGCCTGATCGAGGTCGTCGTCGACCTCTCGGCGGGCACGAGCGGCGAGGCCGAGGCCGTCTACGTCGACGGCGCGCAGGCGCTCGCGGTCCCGCAGCTCGGCGGCCTCCTCGCCGTCGTCGACCGGTCGCCGAGCTGCACGCGCTTCCTGCGACCGCCCACGATCCGCAGCCTCGGCGGCTTCGAGGTCGTCCGGCTGTTCCTGCAATTCGAGCCGGCTGCACGATAGCGCTCGGAGGTAACGCCACGCTCGGCGAGCGCTGGTCACGGCGATGGCGCGGTCGCTCGCCCAGCGCCCGGGCCAGGCTGCCCCCGCGGTGGTGCGGTAG
>JAIOII010000293.1 GCA_019912685.1 Kofleriaceae bacterium | reverse complement strand
CGGGGAAGAGCGTCGAGAGGTGGAGGCTCCAGTCGGCGCGCGTCGCGCGCTCGCCCTGCCAGCCCTCGCTCATGAAGCGACGGAAGGTGAGGCCCTGCACCGGGCGGTAGCCGCCGCGATAGACGAAGTACATCGGCACGTCGAGCGCCCACTCGACGTACGCCCGGTACACCCCGGTGTCCTCGAAGGCGAAGCGCAGGAGGCCGGTGCGGTCGTTGTCGGTGTGGCGCCAGATGTGCGCGCGGTAGCTCTGGTAGCCGGAGACCTTGCCGTCGACGATCGGCGACGCCGCCCACAGCGCCGTGAGCAACGACGTCACGCTCATGAGGCAGCGCAGCTTGGCGCCGGCGTCCGCCTCGTCGGACCAGTCGAGGTTGGTCTGCACCGTCGCCGTGCGGAGCATCATCTCGAGCCCGAGCGTGCCGACGGTGGGCATGTACGCCCGCATCACGTCGTACCGCTCCTTGGGCATCCACGGCACGTCCGCGCGCGTGCCGAACGGCCGGAAGCCGATCGACAGCCACGCGAGGCCCATCGGCCGCGTGATCTCGCCGAGGGTCGCGACGTACTCGCGCAGGTCGGCGACGAGATCGCAGCTGTGCGACACCGGCCGCGCCGCGAGCTCGAGCTGGCCGCCCGGCTCGATCGTCACCTGCGCGTCGCCGCGGGTGAGCGCGATCACGTGGCCGCCCTCCGTCACCGGGGTCCAGCCGCGCGCCGCGAAGCCGGCGAGCACCGCGCCGATGCCGTCGGGGCCGTCGTACGCCGGCGCCGTGCCGGCGTCGGGCCCGCTGGCACGGACACCGACGAGCTCGTGCTCGGTGCCGACCCGCCACGCCGCGCGCGGCTTCTCCGCGCTGCGAAAATGCTCGACGAGGTCAGCGACGGAAGTGACCGGGACTGCGTCGGATTCGTCGACGAGATGCAAGGCGCGTCACTGTAACCCGTCCGCCCATGGCGTCAACCTGCGTGGTACGTTGAGTCGCCCGATGTCCCTCGACGCACTCTTCGCCGAACCCGTCTTCGCGCAGCAGCGCGGCCGCCTCCTCGACCTCCTCCGCGTCCACGCGTTCGCCGAGCGCGAGGTGACGCTGTCGTCGGGCGCCAGGTCGAACTTCTACATCGACACCAAGCGCGTGAGCCTCGACGCCGAGGGCGGCTACCTGGTCGGCCAGCTCTTCCGCCGCATGATCGACGAGATCGCGCCCGCGGCCGGCGCCGTCGGCGGCCTCACGCTCGGCGCCGATCCGCTCGCGACCGCGACCAGCATCGCCAGCTTCCACGCCGTCCGCCCGCTGCACGCGTTCATCGTGCGCAAGGAGCCCAAGGGCCACGGCACCGGCCAGTGGCTCGAGAGCGCGGCGCGCATCGATCCGGCGCGGCCGGTCGTCGTGCTCGAGGACGTGGTGACGACCGGCGCGTCGACGCAGAAGGCGATCGAGCGCGCCGTCGCGAGCGGGCTGCGCGTCGCGGCGGTGATCGCGCTCGTCGACCGGCTCGAGGGTGGCCGCGACGCCGTCACCCCGCACGCCCCGCTCTACCCGCTCTTCACGCGCAAGGACTTCCTGCCGTGAGCCGCGCCCGCGGCGCGCTCGCGTGGCCGCTCGGACTCTTCCTGTGCGCGGCCGTCGCCGCGTGCGCCGCCACGCCGGGGCCGATCGCCTTGACCGAGACGTGGCCCGCGCGGGCCGGCGACTACGAGGACGTGAACGCGGCGTGGACCCGGAAGGCGATCCTGCGCGGGGAGTACCAGCAGGCGCTCGAGGTCTACGCGACGTTCCGCTCGCCCGAGTGGCGCGCGGCGCGGGCGGCGCACGACGTCCGCATGCGCAGGCTCGAGGGCGCCGCCGCCGACGCCGTGTTCGCGGCGGCGCGCACCGCCGCCGACGGTGACTACGAGGTCGCGATCGTGATGACGACCTACGAGCGCAGCGAGAACGACCTCCACCGCGGCGACCGCTCGGTCTGGCGCCTCGCGCTCGTCGACGACGCGGGCCTGGAGACGCCACCGACGAAGATCGTGCGCGACCAGCGGCCGCCGGAGATCCTGCGCGCCGAGTTCCCGCACCTCGGCGACTTCGCGACGGTGTACGTCGCGACCTTCCCGCGGACCGCGTCGGTGCTGCACGCGGGCGCCAGGCGCGTCGCGCTCCGCATGTGGAGCGCGCGCGGCTCGGTCGAGCTGGTCTGGGCCGGTTCGCCCTGAGCGAGGCCGAGTCGAAGGGCGTGCTGCTCAGCGCTTCGCGCCGGGCTTCTTGGGCGGCGTCTTCTTCGCCGTGGCCCTGGACGGCGGCTGCGTCGGCTTCTTGCCCATGAGCCGGTCCCAGAAGCCGACGCGCTGGTAGCCCACGTCGAGATCGTCGAAGGACTCGGCGGCGCTCTCTCCGCCGGGCTGGTCGGCGTGTCCCTGCTGGAAGAACGCCTCCTCGTCCTCGCTGAAGTGGCCGTGCGCGGCGGCCGACGCCACCTGCGCATCGGCGTGCGCGCGATCGGCATCGCGCTGCGCCCGGCCGGCGGGCGGCTGCGTCGACTTGCGCTTGGCGCGCGC
>JAIOII010000292.1 GCA_019912685.1 Kofleriaceae bacterium | reverse complement strand
GCTACGCGCCGCCGCCCGCCGCGCCGCCGCCCGCGTACCGCGCGGAGGCCGCGGAGCCGACCGGCGACCTCGAGGTCATCGCCGACTTCGCGCTGCTCGGCGTCCTCGGCTCGGTCACGCTCATCGACGCGCGCGACCTGGGCGACGAGGGCATGGGCACGATGATCGTCATGGCGGGCGCCGCGTCGGGTGCGGGCGTCGGCTACCTGCTCGCCGAGCAGCTCCATCCCACGCGCGGCGACGGCCACGCGACCACGATGGGCATGGCCCTCGGCATGTCGAACGCCGCGCTCCTGCTCGTGCCGCTCGGCCTCACCGACTCGAGCGAGGAGGTGCTGCCCACGCTCCTCGCCGGCGGCACCGCCGGCGCGGTCGGCGGCCTCGCGCTCTCGCGCGGCATGGAGCTCACCGCCGGTCAGTCGATGTTCGCGACCAACCTCGCGCTCCTCGGCGTCGGCACGTCGGCGATCGCCAGCGCGCTCCTCGACACCGACGGCAGGTTCGACAGCGGCGAGACCACGGCGCTGCTCGTCGGGCTCGACGGCGGCGCCGCCGCCGGCGTCCTGCTCGCACCCAAGGTCGACTGGTCCTACCGGCGCGCGCGCATGGTCGGCATCGCGTCGATGGTCGGCTTCATGTCCGGCAGCCTCATCGCCACCGCCACGTCCGACGACGGCAGCGGCGATCCCGATCCCGATGTCATCGCTGGCGGGCTGCTCGCCGGCATGTGGGGCGGATTCCTCCTCGGAGCCAAGCTCACGAGCGGATGGGAGCCCGACCCGAAGTACGCGCCGCGCCGCAATCCCGTGGCGATCGCGCCGCTCGCCTCGGCGAGCCATCTCGGCGTCTCGTTCGGAGGGACCTTCTGATGCCACCGACTCGCTTCGTTCAACCCAGGAGTATGAGTGTGCGCCCACGCCACAACGACGAAATAGCGCTGCCCGCCCGCTGGCGCGTGGCCCACGATGCAGGCACGATCGCGGTCATGGCGAGGTGCGCACTGTGCACGCTCCCGGCCAATCAGGGGTACCTGTGCGATGCGCATCGCAAGGCGATCCTGTCGCCGGGATTGACCAGCGAGCAGATCTCATCGCGACGGAGCGACGGCGCCGCGGCGCTCGTCGATCCATGGGGCAACGCGTGGCCCATCGGTGATCCGACGGTCATCGGCCGCTCCCTCGGAGAGTGCGATCTCACGCTGCTCCACTCCTCCATCTCGCTGCAGCACGCCGCGATCGAGCGCGACGGCGACGGCTGGCGGATCACCGACAAGGGCAGCCGCAACGGCACGTTCGTCGACAGCGCGCGCGTCGAGTCGGCGCGGCTCGCCGACGGCGCGCGCCTGCGCCTCGGCGAGGTCGCGCTCTTCTTCGTCGACCGCCAGCTCAGCCGCGCCGAGCAGCCGAGCGGGCCGGGGCGCACGGCGCCGAGCCGCCGCGATCAGCTCATCTTCACGGCCGCCTTGCGCGCCGCCAACGGCGCGCGCATCGAGCTCTCGCAGCGCGTCGAGGGCGGCATCGTGCGCGTCGCCGGCGCCGCCGTCGATCTCGGCCGCCTCGAGTTCCGGCTCCTGCAGGTGCTCACCGAGGCGCGGCGCGAGTCGGCGGATCCCGATCACGCCTACCTGTCGTGGTCGAGGGTCGCCGACCAGCTCGACTTCCGGTCGTACGAGGCGGACAGCGAGAACGTGCGCGAGCTCGTGCGCCGCGTCCGCCGCAAGCTGCAGCAGGCGGGCATCGAGGAGCTGATCGAGTCGAAGCACGGCGTCGGCTACCGCATCTCGGCGGCGTACGAGGCCCAGGAGTCGCCGTGACGATCCGTGAGCTTGACCTCACGGTGACCGGCCTGGTGTGATCGACCCGGAGATGAGGCGCCGCTGGCTCCTGCCGTTCGCGCTCGTGGCCACCGCGGCCGGGCTCGCGCACGCACAGGGTACGCCCGTCACGACCGTCGAGACGCGGCCCGCCGACGTGCGGGTCGGCATCGTCATCGAGCTGACCGTGAACGTCGCGCCCGAGCGCGCGGAGCAGCTGTCGGCGGCGCTCGCCGACGCGCTCCATCGCGAGCTCGAGGTCGACGCGATCGGCGGCGCCGACGTCACGCGCCGCGTGCCCGAGGGCGGCGTGCCCGAGGAGTGCCTCGCCAGCCGCGACTGCGTCGCCGATCTGGCGCGCCGCCTCGACGCGACGGAGCTCCTGTTCCTCGCCATGGTGCAGGTGGGCGCGGACATCCAGATCGACGCCTCGTGGGTCTCGGTCGCGACCGGCGAGGTGATCTCGCGCCCGCGCGTCGAGCTCCTCGCCGACGCGCGCGCCGGCGAGATCTTCAGCGCCGCCGCGACGCGGCTCCTGCCGCACGCGCGCAAGCGGCCGCTCGCCGTCGTGGTCACGCCCGGTGAGCCCAGGCCTGCCGGTCCCGATCGCCACATGACCGCGGCCTCGTGGATCGCCGCCGGCGCGGGTGCCGCGGCGATCGCCGGCGGCGTCGCGCTCGGGCTGTCGGCGCGGTCGTCCTTCCAGCGCTGCAACGTCGACGATCCGCCATCCGACTGCGACGACGACGAGCGCGACTCGATCGGCCAGAAGGCGCTCTTCGCCGACCTCCTCGTCGGCGCCGGCGTCGTCGGGCTCGGCGCCGCGGTCTTCCTCTACGTGCGCTCGGATCGCGGCGAGGTGGCCAGGGAGAAGGCGACGGACGTGAAGGCGACTGCGTGGAGCGTGACGCCGATCCGCGGCGGTGCCTTCGCGGAGCTCCGTGTCGGATTCTGAGCCGGGCGAGCGGCCCAAGGCGGACCTCTCGTCCTGCCCGACATGCAAGGCCGTCTTCCGCGGCGGGTTCCAGCGCTGCCCCAGCGACGGCTCGCGCCTCGCGCCCGGCGGCGACGATCCGCTGGTCGGCACCGTGCTCGCCGACCGCTACCACATCGACGCCGTGATCGGCGACGGCGGGATCGGACGCGTCTACCGCGCGCGCCACACGCGCATGTCGCGCCGCTTCGCGATCAAGGTGCCGTTCGGCGAGGTCGCGTACGATCGCAAGCAGCGCGCGCGCCTGTCCAACGAGGCCGAGGCGGCGAGCCGGCTCTCGCACCCCAACGTGATCGGCATCGTCGACGTCGGCGAGACCAGCGAGGGCCTGTTCTACATGGCGATGGACCTGGCCGAGGGCCACAACCTCGCCGACGTCGTCGCCGAGGGACCGCTGCCCCAGGCGCGCGTGCTCGCGATCCTCGCGCAGGTCGCCGATGGGCTCGCGCACGCGCACGAGCGCGACCTCGTGCACCGCGATCTCAAGCCGGAGAACATCATCCTCACGGCGGGGCCCGACGGCGGCGAGCAGGCCCGCATCGTCGACTTCGGGCTCGCGATCGTCGACGCCGACGCACCGCGCCAGGACCGACTCACGACCAACGGCATCGTGCTCGGCACGCCGCACTACATGGCGCCCGAGCAGGCGACCGACGAGCCGCTCGACTTCCGCACCGACCTGTTCGCGCTCGGGCTCATCCTGTTCGAGATGATCGCGGGGATCCATCCCTTCGACGGCGCGCCGATGGACGTCGCGCGCCAGAACCTGTCGCGGGAGCTGCCGACGATCCACGAGCGCTCCGGCGTGCGCGCCGATCCGCTGCTCGAAGCGATGGTCACGTGGCTGACGCAGAAGGCGCCGAGCGAGCGCCCGGGTGAGACGAGCGTCGTCGCGCGGTATGCGCGCGCGCTCCTCGCCGGCGACGCGCGCGCGGCGCGCGAGATGCTGCCCGTGCACCTGCGCCCGTCGACCGGGCTCGAGCCGGCGCTGGCTCATGTCGAGCCGTTC
>JAIOII010000291.1 GCA_019912685.1 Kofleriaceae bacterium | reverse complement strand
AGCGAGGAGCTCACCTCCGTCGCCGCCGGTCTGGCCCAGGTGGCGGCGACGGCCGCGGCCTAACGGCCCTGCGACTGCGGCAGCCCGAGCTGCTTGGCGAAGAACGCGTACGCCATCGCGAACATGTACGCCGTCTGCTTGTTGTCGGCGGCGCCGCCGTGGCCGCCCTCGATGTTCTCGTAGTAGAGGAGGTCGTGACCCTGCTCGGTCATGCGCGCCACCATCTTGCGCGCGTGGCCGGGGTGCACGCGATCGTCGCGCGTCGACGTCGTGAACAGCGTGCGCGGGTACGTCGCGTCCTTCTTCACGTTCTGGTAGGGCGAGAACTTCGAGAGCACGGCCCAGTCCTCGGGCTTGTCGGGGTCGCCGTACTCCTCCATCCACGACGCGCCGGCGAGGAGCTTGTGGTAGCGCTTCATGTCGAGCAGCGGCACCTGGCACACGATCGCGCCGAACAGGTCGGGGCGCTGGGTGAGCATGACGCCCATCAACAGGCCGCCGTTGGAGCCGCCGATGATGCCGAGCCGGGACGGCGAGGTGACCTTGCGCGCGATGAGGTCCTCCGCGATCGCGATGAAGTCGTCGTACGCGCGCTGGCGGTCGTGCTTGAGCGCGGCCTTGTGCCACTCGGGGCCGTACTCGCCGCCGCCGCGGATGTTGGCGACGACGAGCACGCCGCCGCGCTCGAGCCAGGCCGCGCCGGCGGTCGAGTTGTAGCCCGGCGTCATCGAGATCTCGAAGCCGCCGTAGCCGTTCAGGATGGTCGGGTTGGTGCCGTCGAGGGCGAGCTTCTTCCGCGACACCTGGAAGTAGGGGACCTTGGTGCCGTCGCGCGACGTCGCGAAGTGCTGCGTCGCCTCGAGCCCGGCGGCGTCGAAGAACACCGGGTTCTGCTTCAGCTTCTCGCGCGCCTTGCGCTTGATGTTGCCGAGCGACAGCGTGGTCGGCGTGGTGAAGCCGGTCTCGGTGAACCAGAAGTCGTCGTTCTTGTCCTCGTCGTAGGCGGACACGCCGAACGCGCCGACCTCCGGCGTCTCGACGCGCGTGCGCTTCCACCCGGTGCGCGTGCGCTGGTGGAGGTAGACGCGGCTCTTCACGTCCTCGAGCTCGGTGACGAGGATCGCCGTCCTGGTCCCGGCGTAGCCGTCGAGCGACGTGTTCGGCCGAGGCTCGTAGAGCATGTGGAAGTCGCGCTTGCCGGCGAGGAAGTCGGCGAGAGGCATGACGAGCAGCGCGCCCGACGGCCAGGTCTTGTCGCCGATCGTCCACGCGCTGCGCAGGTTGATGAGGAGCTGGTCGTCCCACGCGCTCGCGCCGGCGTCGTCGGGCTTCTCGATGCGGGTCAGGTTGTCACCGTCGCGCAGGAACAGCTCGCTGGTGAAGAACGAGGGCGAGCGGCCGACCCAGTCACGGATGCGGCCGTGGTCGAACTCGCGGTAGGCGTAGGCCGAGACGTCGGTCTGCTTGCCCTCGAAGATCGTCTTGGCCTCGGCGAGCGGCGTCCCGCGCTTCCACGCCTTGACGATGCGCGGATAGCCGGAGTCGGTCATCGACCCCGGACCGAAATCGGTGCCGACGATGATCGTGTCGTCGTCGATCCAGCCGACGTTGTTCTTCGCCTCGGGCAGGGAGAAGCCGCCCTCGACGAACTGCTTCGTCGTCGTGTCGAACTCGCGCACGACGTCGGCGTCGGCGCCGCCGCGCGAGAGGCTGAGGAGGCACTTCTCGTACTTCGGATACAGGCAGTCCGCGCCGTGCCAGACCCAGTTCTCGCCCTCGGCCTTGCCCAGGGCGTCGAGATCGAGCACGACGTCCCACTTCGGCTTCTTCTTCTTGTACTCGGCGAGCGTCGTGCGCCGCCACAGCCCGCGCGGGTTCGCCTCGTCCTTCCAGAAGTTGTAGAGCCACTTCCCGCGCACCACGACGCCCGGGATCTTGTCCTTGGAGTCGTAGATCGACAGCAAGCGCAGCCGCAGCGCCTCGAACCCGGGCGTCGCCTCGAGCTCGCTCTGCGACGTCGCGTTCTTCTCCTTCACCCACGCGAGCTGCTTCTCGCCGGTGACGTCCTCGAGCCACGCGTGCGGGTCCATCTCCCCCGTGCCCGTGCCCGTGCCCGTGCCCGTGCCCGATCCTCCGGCCTCGGTCGTTGCCGTCGTCCCCCCGGTCCCCGTCGTGGTCGGTGGTTTCTTCACGGCGCCACCACCGCCACCGCACGCGGCGTAACAGAAGATCGACGAAGCGAGCGCATATCGAATCGGCATGAGCATCCCATTCCTCATCCTCCCCGCGCCGCGTCCCGCCGCTGCAGCACCTGCGCGTGGGGCGGTCCGCACACCGCGCAGTGCGCGGTGAACATCACGGGGACATCGTTTCCCGCGTCCGGAAACCTCGTCCGCGCCATCACCGATGGCGGATCGAGGCACTCCTTCATCCCGCAGCTCGGACACGGTTGGATCTCCCAACCGTCCCGCTCTGCGAGGTATTCCGGCGTGACGTACAACGGATGTTGGCCACCCGGGCGACCGAGGAAGCGGACGCGATCGCCCGCCTTCACGGTGACGAGCTGGTGCGGCTGGCTCAGGAGCGCGCCCTCGTAGAGGGCGCGGTCGGCGTCGACCACCGCGTCGACCCGCACCCAGCAAACCTCGGTGCGCTTGCCGCTCCGACGCGGCTCGCCGTCGTGCACCAGCACCTGGAGGTCGTCGGGATACTGCGGATGGAAGCGCCCGCGCAGGCCCGGGTCGGTACGCCAGGGCCCGCGGGCCGGGGGCTGCGGACCGTAGATCGAGAGCCACGACGGTGACGCCGGGAGGCCGCGCCGTGCGACCTCGTCGTCGTCGAGAACACGGCCGGGGACGCCGATCGGGAGCCGCACCGTCAAGGATGGTCGCTCGACCTGCGACGGGTCGCCCGCGCGGCCGCCCTTGGCCGAGAGCCCCGCCTGCGGATCGAGGTACACGAACCCCAGGAACGGCTCCGCCTCCGACCATGGCGGCTCGGGCAGCTCGAGCTCGACCCAGCGGAGGAGCGCGGCACCGTCGAGGGCGGGCGGCTTTGGCATTGCGCGCAGTATGCCATCGCTGCGACGATCCCATCATGCGCGCTGTCTCCTCCTGTCTCGCGCTCGTGGCCACGGCTCTGTTCACGAGCCTCGTCCCGTCGTGCAGCTGCGGCGATCCGACGAACGTCGGCGACGACGACGTCGACGCCGCCGGCTGCGGCACCGGCGACCTCTGCGAGGATCCGCTCGTCTGTCGCTTCGACGCGTGCATCGATCCGCCGCCGCCGTGCGACGCGAACCAGGAGTGCCCGGGCGATCGCTGGTGCGACGTCGGCACCAACGAGTGCATCCCCTACGGCGTCGGCCCCGGGGGCACGTTCGACGACGAGTGCACGCGCGAGGTCGTGCCCGGCGTGTTCTTCCCCGGCGTGCAGTGCGAGTGGCTCGGCCCGCCGGCGGGCGATCCGTTCCCCGACCACAAGAACGTGCTCGGCTCGCCGATGGTCGCCAACTTCGGAGGCGGCGGCGGCGGCGGTGAGTTCGGCAGCCCGTCGATCGCGTTCATCTCGTACAACTTCACCGACGGCGGCGGCGAGAGCTGCACCGGCACCAACCCGGCGTACTTCGGCGTCCTGCGCGTGATCGACGGGCGCAGCTGCGACCAGCAGGCGACGTTCCCCGACCAGCTGATCGCGTCGCAGTCGATCGCGATCGCCGACCTCGGCGGGCCCGACGCCTCGCCGGAGATCGTGGCGCAGCGCCAGGACGGCGGGCTCATCGCGTTCACGCGCAACCCCAACGGCATGTGGACCGTGCTGTGGCGCTCCGCCGACAACTACGGCGACGCGTTCTGCAACTGGACCGGGCTCGCGATCCACGACCTCGACGACGACGGCGTGGCCGAGATCCTCTTCCAGGGCGCGGTCTACTCGGCGGCCGGCGTCCTGCTCAACACGCCGCTCGTCCCGACGACCCTCGATCCGCGCTCGACCGGCTACATCCCCGTGGTCGCCGACGTCGACAACGACGGCGCGCCCGAGCTGGTCACGGCGTCGCAGCTCTACGCCTGGGACGCGGCGACCACCGAGTGGGTCGCCGACGGCGCGGCGCTCGGCGGCGCCAACGGTCGCGTCGCGGTCGCCGACCTCGGCACGTTCCGTCAGGTTTGGGCCGACAAGACCAACGATTCGAAGGATCGCGCCAATCAAATCGCGATCAATTGCGCCGCCGCGATCCGCGAATGGGATCCCGACCGCGTGCCGCCCAACAGCACCTTCTTCCGCCCCGTGATTCGCGCCTTGGTGGCCCGCGTGGGCGACCCGCGCAAGAACGGTGCGAGCCATTACGGCGGCACCGCCAACAATTCGGCGTCGATCACGCCGGATGAAGTCGGCACCCGTCTCGACGCGATGCGCGAGCAGTACCAGAAGAACGTCGCCGCCGGCATGAGCCAGGCGGATGCCTATCGCGCGCTCAGCGGCGATCCGCAGAACTTCGGCAAAAACCAGACCGGCCAGACCCAGGGCCAGAAC
>JAIOII010000290.1 GCA_019912685.1 Kofleriaceae bacterium | reverse complement strand
GGGGAGGGTGCCGTCGCCCCACAGCAGGCCGCGCGCGTTGCGCGCGTACGCCCAGAACAGCGCCGCGTCGCGGTCGGCGCGGGTCACGGCGTCGGGGTGAGCGGCGAGGAAGCCCTCGATCACGTCGAGGTAGTCGCGGTTGGTGCGCGCCAGCGCCGACAGCCCCTGGTGGCCGCGCATCGCGCGCGTGAGCGGTAGGGCGATCACCGCCTCCTGGTAGCGGAGCGCGACGCGCAGGTGGAAGTCGAGGTCCTCGGCGGTGCGCAGCGTCCGGTCGAAGCCGCCGACGGTCTCGAACACCTCGCGCCGGAACATCGCCGACGCGGGCGCGAGCGCCGGGTTGCGCAGGACGAACGGCAGCACCCAGCCGTCCTCGGGGATGAACTCGCGGCGGCGGAAGATCTCGAAGCCCTTGCGGGCCTCGTCCATGCGCTCGACGTCGGTGAGCACCATCCCGATCTCGGGCCGCCGCTCGAGCAGCTCGACCTGGCGCTCGATCTTCGCCGGCAGCCACTCGTCGTCGTCGTCGAGGAGCGCGATGTACGCGCCGCGCGCCGCCTTCATGCCGAAGTTGCGCGCCTCCGACACGCCGCCGTTCTCCTTCTTCAGGTAGCGCACGCGCCCGCCGAACTCGCGCGCGAGCACCTGCTCGGTGTCGTCGCGGCCGCCGTCGTCGACGACGATGATCTCGAGCCCCGCGGCCGGATACGTCTGCGCGATCGCCGTGCCGACGGCGATGCGCACGAAGCCCGAGCGGTTGTACGTGGGGATGACGGCGGAGACCAGCGGCGTGGCCACGGCCGGATTCTTCCCGGAAGTTGCCGGCGTTGTCGCCCTCGCGGCTGCGATATCGTCGGCTCATGCGTCGCGCGCTCGGGGTGGTCCTCCTGGTCGTCGTCTCGTGTGGTTCGCCGAAGAAGGGCGCGTGGCGGCCGGGACCCGGCGATGACCTCCCGCAGCCCGCGCGCACGGTGCTCGTGCCGCGCCCGGAGGCGGAGACCGAGGCGGCCGGCGGGTTCCGCGTCGTGGTCGTCCTCGATCCGCTGTCGCGCCAGATCGAGCTCGGTCTGCGCGTGCGCACCGGCCACGTCGACGATCCGCCCGGCAAGGAGGGCCTCGCGCACCTCGTCGAGCACCTCGTCTTCGAGCTGCGCCCGGCCGGCCCGGGCACGCCGAGCTTCGAGGAGCGCCTGCAGTCGATCGCCACGGGCGTGAACGCGACCGTCGATCTGGAGGCGACGCACTACGTCGCGTCGGCGTCGCGCGCGCTCGCGCCGCGCGTGGCCGAGATCCTCGCCGACATCCCGCGCCACGCGACCTGCGCGCACATCGATCGCCGCGTGTTCGAGCGCGAGCGCGAGGTCGTGCGCAACGAGCTCCACCTGCGCGGCGACGTGACCTCGTACACGCTGCGCGACGCGCTCACGGCGGCGGCCTACACGACCGATCACCCGTACCGCCGCGTATCACACACGTCGGCGTCGCTCGACGCGATCACCTGGGAGGACGTCTGTGACTTCCTGAAGGCGCGGTACCGCCCCGCCGAGATGTTCCTCGTCCTCGGCGGCGGCGTGCAGATGACCCGGCTCGCGCCGCTGCTCGCGCCGTTCGATCCCATCGCCGTGGAAGCGCCGGCGCCGGTGCCCGCCGTACCGGAGATGGCGGCCGTGCGCGCGCGGCTGAAGGTCGAGGCCGACGTCGACGACGACCTGGTCATGCTGGTGTGGCCCCTGCCGGGCCGCTACTCGCCCGATGGCATCGCGGGGCGCACCATCGCGGCGTGGCTCGGCGGAGCGCTCGCGCGCGCCGAGCGCAAGGGACGCATCGGCGCCAGCCGCGTGGGCGTCTTCGGCGGTCCGCGCGCGCCCTACATGGTCGCGACCGTCGAGCGCGGCGACGAGTCGGCGGACGCGATCCTGAAGATCGTCGTCGACGTGGCCGGGCACCTGTGGGACGAGATCGACAGCGACAACGCGTTCCTGGTCCGGCAGGCCGCGGTCCGTGCGATCTTCGACGAGCTCGTGCCCGAGAGCGGGCGCACGCGGCTGCTCGCCGACTACACGCAGTTCGACGCCGACGGCTCGCTCTCCTCGGACGTCGATCGCCTCGGCGCGATGCGGCGCGACGACCTCGCGGCGCTCACGCGGCGGATGATCACGGTCGATCGCGCGTCGGTCGTCGAGGTCGTGGCCGCCGATGGCATCGCCGGCAAGGAGCCGGAGCTCCGCACCGGGGTCGCCGAGCCCCCCGGCGGCACGGCGGTGCCCGACGCGCTCGGCGACGAGCTCACCCAGGCGTGGATCGACGTCTCGTCGTTCGAGCTCGGCAACGGGCTCGAGGTCGTGCTCGCGCCGACCTCGTTCTCCCCGCTCGTGCAGGCGCGGCTCGTCGTCCCCGGCGGTCTCGCCGATGCCGACAACCCGGCGGTGCCGCTCTACGCCGCGCTGGCGCTCGCGCCGCCCGACGACGGTCCGGGCGTGTACGGCGCGGCCGGGCTCCTGCTCATGTCTCCGCTCGCCGACTACGACGTGCGCGTGGGCGCGTTCTCGACGACGTTCGAGGTCTCCGCGCTCGGCGGCTGGCAGGACGTCGTCGTGTGGGGCCTGGCGCGGCTGGTGCGCGCGGGCGCGTACGAGCCGGACGACGTCGCGCGCGTCCTCGAGCGCGCCCGGAAGGCGCTGCCCGCCGCCGGCGACCGGGACGCGAGCCGGAGGCGCAAGAT
>JAIOII010000289.1 GCA_019912685.1 Kofleriaceae bacterium | reverse complement strand
CGCGGCGGCGCCGTCGCGGGCGCGGGCGCCGTCGCCGTCGCCGTCGCGGCCTGCGGCCCGTGCGACTGACGCTGGAGCCGCAACGGTCGGCGCGAGACCCGAGGCCGTTCGCGGGTTGCAGGGACGTCCATGCGATCACGGTACAGAGGGCAAGGGCGCCGGGCCACTTTTCTCTACATGTAGGATACGTCGCGCAATCCCTCGCAATCATTCCCCCGACGGCGGCCGGACCATGGTACGCACGCCCATACGCTACCCGGTGGGACGATGAACCTGGACCCGCGCCAGTACCCGATCCTCGTCGTCGACGACGAGCAGGACAACCTCGACGCCTTCCGCTTCAACTTCCGCAAGGTGTTCGACATCGTCAGCGCCTCGAGCGGACCCGAGGCGCTCGACCTGCTCCGGGAGAAGGACGTCGCGGTCATCATCACCGACCAGCGGATGCCCAGGATGACGGGCCTCGAGCTGCTGAAGGAGGCCAAGGAGATCCGCCCCGACGCGGTGCCGATCATCCTGACCGCCTTCACCGACGTCGACGTCCTCATCGAGGCGATCAACCTCGGGCAGGTCTACCGCTACATCACCAAGCCGTGGGACGCCAAGGAGGTCCGCGGCCTGCTCCAGTACGCGATCGAGCGCTACCACCTCCAGCGCGAGAACAAGCGCATGGCGGCGCAGCTCGCCGAGTACACCGGCTACCTGAACCAGCAGCTGCACGGCCAGTTCGACTTCGGCAACATCATCGGCGACTCGGCCGCGCTGCGCGAGGTGCTCGGCAAGGTCGAGCAGGTCGCGCCGACGGCGTCGACGGTGCTCCTGCGCGGCGAGACCGGCACCGGCAAGGAGATGGTCGCGCACGCGATCCACATCAACTCACCGCGCGAGCACAAGCCGTTCGTGCGCGTGAACTGCGCCGCGCTCGCCCCCGGCATCCTCGAGAGCGAGCTCTTCGGCCACGAGAAGGGCAGCTTCACCGGCGCGATGCAGCGCCGCCCCGGCCGCTTCGAGCTCGCCGACGGCGGCACCCTCTTCCTCGACGAGGTCGGCGACCTCCCGATGGAGGTCCAGATCAAGCTCTTGCGCGCGCTGCAGGAGCGCGAGTTCGAGCGCGTCGGCGGCCACGAGACGATCAAGGTCGACGTCCGCCTCGTGTCGGCGACCAACCGCAACCTCGAGAAGATGATCGAGGACGGCGAGTTCCGCGAGGACCTCTACTACCGGCTGAACGTCTTCCCGATCAACCTGCCGCCCCTGCGCGATCGCCTCGACGACATCCCGGTGCTCGCGCAGCACTTCGTGTCGAAGTTCGCGCGCTCGATGGGCACGCGGCCGGCCGGCGTCGCGACCGACGCGATCCAGAAGCTGCGCGAGTACGCGTGGCCCGGCAACGTGCGCGAGCTCGAGAACATCATCGAGCGCGCGATGATCCTGGCGCGCGGCGGCGAGCTGCAGTCGTCGCACCTCGATTTCGGCCGGCGCGCCCAGCAGCAGTCGGGGGGCTTCCCGACGGTGACCTCCGACGCGGGCAGCGGCCCGGCGTCGTTCCCGCCGACCGCGGCGG
>JAIOII010000288.1 GCA_019912685.1 Kofleriaceae bacterium | reverse complement strand
CGCGCTCGGCGCGGCAGCCACCGGAGACGGGCGCGACCGCAAGGGCGAGCGCGAGCAGTACGAGGCGATGCGACGTCATGCGAGGAGAACGCACAGCGCCGTCGAGGTTATCCCGCGGTCCCGCAATTGACGGCCCCGGGCGTGCGTTGTCTGATAGCGCCGCGTGACCGACCCCAAGGGACCCTACGGGCCGCCGCCCGACGCGCCGTCGCCGGCCGCGCCGGCGCACTCGGAAGGCGTCGCGACCTACGAGCGGCCGCTGCCGCAGTCGCAGCTGGTGCAGTCGCTCACCGGCAGCTTCTTCCTCGTCTCGCTGAAGCGCGCCTTCCGCCTCGCGATCAAGCCGACCGAGGTCCTCGTCGCCGAGCGCCGCGCGCTCGCCGCGAGCGCCGCGCACGTCACCGAGCCCGAGCAGCAGGCGTTCCTGGCGTGGCGGCGGTCGGTGCTGCTCATCGTCGCGATCTTCTTCGTGCCGCTCACGGCGATGCGCGTGATCGAGACGTTCGAAGGTCCGCCGGTGCCGGCGGGAGCGCGCGCGGTGATGCTCATCCCCGCCTTCGCCGAGGGGCTCTTCTGCCTCGCCGCGTTCCTCATGCTGGGGCTGTGGACGCAGTGGAAGAAGCAGCGACGGATCCTGCTCATCGCCTGGGTCATCTACTTCCTGGCGCCATTCGTGGTGTACCTCTATCCGTTCCAGGAAGCCTTCGACTACAAGCGGCTGAGCGGCGCGAAGGAAGTCCTCGCGCAGATCAACATCACGGCCAAGAAGAAGTACATGCACACCGCGGTCGGCATGTTCTTCGGCATCAAGGCGCTGCTCGTGCTCGCGCCGAAGGTGATCTCGCTGATGCCCGGCCTCATCCGTGCGGCGATCGTCTCGAAGCTGCTCTTCCCGGGCACGTCAGGGCCGGGCTTCCTGCTGACCTTGGCGGCGCCGCTCTACGCGCTCTTCGCCTACGTCATCATCCTCATGCCCTACCAGATCACGGCGAGCGTCTACTTCGTCGCCGGTCTGTTCGGCGTGATGTTCGCCCAGGTCTTCATCGCGCTCTCGGGGCGCCAGTTGACCGCGCCGCTCATGCACGACGAAGCGCGCGAACGCATCTTTCGCTACTGGCTGGCGTACATCCTCATCCTCGTCTGCTCGGCGGGCGTGATGCTGGCCGGCGTGCACGACTTCGTCACCAAGTACAACTTCACCGCGGTCTCGGTGATCACGACCATCCTTTCGTTCGCCGCGAACGTCCTCGTACTCACCCTCATCGGCACCGACACGATCATCGCCAACATGCACCGCGTGGCCGAGCGGCGGAAGCTGGACGAGCAACAGCGACACCTGCGCGAGGAGTCCGAGGCCAAGCTGCGTCGCTTCTGCGAATGAGCCCCGGCGTCGCCGGAGGCTGACGCGCTACGGCTCGAGCTTGCAGCGCAGCGCGTCGCGGTTGAGCTCGCACCAGTCGAGCACGGTGTAGCGCGGCCCGAGGCGTTCCCTCAGCGCACCCGCGACGCGCGCGGCGGCTCGTTCGTCGGCGATGCGTACCTCGACGCCCATCGCGCGGTCGCCCTGGCCGAGCATCGCCTGCACCGCCTCGAACGTCGCGAGCGCCATCCGCTGCTCGTACTCCAGGATCTCGATCGTGCCGACGACGCGCAGCTGGTGGCGCAGCGGTGGGGCGTCCTGCTTCCAGGTGACGGGGTCGGGCGGCGCCGGGATCACGAGGTCGACGACGTCGCCGATCTGGACGCCGAGCTCGCGCGCGAGCTTCGCGCCCATGACGACGTGCACCGGCGCGGCCCGCGGCTCCTCGGCGGAGGAGAAGTCGATCGGTTCGTCGTCGGCCGGTCTCGCGGGCGGCCGGTAGCCGGCGAGCACGCCGGGCGGCGTGATGCGCCGGCCGACGGGCGTGTCGTCCACCGCGATGCCCTTCACGGCCATCGCCTCCGACTTGCCGCGGAAGTGGATCACCCCCTCGGCGAACGCGAACGGCGTGGCGCCGACGACGCCGTCTTGCTCGCGCACGACCGACGCGACGTCGCGATGGTCCGTGAAGTCGAACGTGTTCTTCATGATCACGACGTGGCCGTTGAACTCGATCACGGCGCGCCGGAGCTGGTCCTCGGGGCTCGCGCCGCCGCCGCCGCCACATGCGAGCAACCCCGAGACCGCGGAGACCAGGAGCGCACGCGTCCGCATCGGCGCGGACCTTATCCGAGGAGGCGATCGCTTGAGCCGGGGCGATACTGAACGTATGATCAGGTCCGGGTCCTTGCCGTGTCCTCGTACGTCCCGCTCTGGTGCAAGTCGAACTTCTCGTTCCTCGAGGGCGCGAGCCACCCCGAGGAGCTGGTCGAGGAGGCGCACCGGCTCGGGCTGCCGGCGATCGGGCTGACCGATCGCGACGGCGTGCACGGCGTGGTGCGCGCGCACGTGAAGGCGCGCGACCTCGGCGTGACGCTGTTGCCCGGGGCGACCGTGACCGTGGCGGCGCCGGGCGCCGCGCTCGTGCCGTCGCCGGTCGGGCGGGCGCGGCCCGCGGGCCTGCACCACGACGATCACGAGGCCGACAGCGTCGCGCCGATGAGCCTCGCGCGGCGCGGGCGCACGCGGCGATCGGGCAAGAAGAAGAGCTCGAGTGAAACGGCGCCGCTCGCCCTGAGCGAGCCGCGTCCTCCCACGCCGATCGTGCTGCTCGCCGCGGATCGCGGGGGCTGGGCGAACCTCACGCGGCTGCTCACCGCCGGGCGGCGGCGCGTCGAGAAGGGCAGCTCGCTCGTCGGCTGGGACGAGGTGTGCGCGCATGCCGGCGGGCTCGTCGCGCTCTGGGGCGGCGCGGGCAGCTTGCTCGACGCGGGCGACGACGTCGCGATCGCCGCGGCCGCCGGCCCGCTGCGCGAGGCGTTCGGCGATCGCC
>JAIOII010000287.1 GCA_019912685.1 Kofleriaceae bacterium | reverse complement strand
CGTCGAGATCGCCGGCTTCCGCCTGCAGCAGTACGACGAGTCCGCACGCGCCTCCGGCGCCGCCCTGGCGCTCCTCCAGCGGCTCGGCGACGATCCGGCGCGCGCCTCGCGCCTCCACTGCGCCCGCGCGCTCGATCGCTGGGGCGCCGGCGCCTACCCGGTCGCGCTCGAGGAGGTCGAGCGCTGCGTCGCGCTGCGCGAGCGCGCCACGCCGCGCGACGACGTCGGCCTCGCGCGTGCCCTCCACCTCCGGGCGATCGTGCTCGAGGCGCTCGACCGCAACGACGACGCGCTCGCCAGCGAGGAGCGCGCCATCGCGCTGACGCGCGCGGCGCTCGGCGATCGCCACCCCAACCTCGCGCGCATGCTGAACACGCAGGCGGTGCTGTTCCGCGAGGAGGATCGCTACGCCGAGTCGGAAGCCACGCTCCGCCACGTGCTCTCGATCCAGGAGGAGATCGATCCGACCTCCAGCGACCTGGGGGCGACCCTCATGAACCTGGGCAACGTGCTGCGCAAGCTCGGCCGCCTCGACGACGCCACGGCCGTGTACCGGCGCTCCGTCGCGATCTACGAGGCGAAGGCGGGCCCCAGGCACAGCCTCGTTGCCAACGCCCTCGACATGCTCGGCCTCAACCTGACCGAGTCGGGGCACCACGCCGAGGGCGAGGCCGCCGCGCTTCGCAGCATCGCGATCCGCCAGGACAACGGCTCGGGCGAGCACCCGTCGCAGGCCGCGGCGCTGCGGCTCCTCGGCAAGCAGTACCGCTTCGTGAAGCAGCCGGCCAAGGCGCTCGAGCGGTACCGGCAGGCGCTCGTGATCGTCGAGAAGAAGTACGGCAAGGACCACCCGATGACGGTCTCGACCTCCGCCGGCGTCGGCGAGGCGCTGGCCGATCTCGGCCGCGACGCCGAGGCGCGCGCCGTGCTCGAGCGCGCGAAGACGCTCACCACCGCGCCCGAGGCGGCGGGCCAGCTCGCGCGCATCGACTTCGCGCTCGCCCGCACGATGTGGTCGACGCCTTCCTTGCGCGCCGAGGCCCGCGCGATCGCCGAGGAGGTGCTCGCCTCCTGGAAGGCCGAGAACGACCCCGAGGGCGTCCCCGAGATCGAGGCCTGGCTCGCGACGCACCCCGCGCCGCGCTGACGGCCGGTTCGTCCGAAGGACGCCCTACGCCGCCGCGGTCGCGCGTTTCTCGCCGAGCTTGCTGAGGTTGACGGTCACGAGCTTGGACACGCCGGCCTCCTGCATCGTGACGCCGTACAGGTTGTCGGCCTGCTCCATCGTGCGCTTGTTGTGCGTGATCACGATGAACTGCGACCGGTCGGTCATCTCGCGCACGATCTCGTTGTAGCGATCGACGTTCGACTCGTCGAGCGGCGCGTCGACCTCGTCGAGGATGCAGAACGGCGACGGCTTGATGAGGAAGATCGAGAAGACGAGCGCGACCGCGGTGAGCGCCTTCTCGCCGCCCGAGAGCTGATCGACCGTCGTGTTCTTCTTGCCCGGCGGCTGCGCGAAGATCTCGACGCCCGCCTCGAGCACGTCGACCTCACCGCCGCCGCTCCCGTCCGCGCCGTCCTTGGCGCCGGCGAGCGACAGGTGCGCGTTGCCGCCGCGGAACAGGCGCGGGAACACCTCCTTGAAGGTGGCATTGACCGACGCGAACGTCTCCTTGAACAGGCGGCGCGACGTCTTGTTGATCTTGTCGATCGCGCGCTCGAGCTGGCCGACCGCGTTCTCGAGGTCGGCCTTCTGGCCGGTGAGGAACTCGAAGCGCTTGGCGACCTCCTGGTACTCCTCGATCGCCGTCAGGTTGATGTCGCCGCTCATGCGCTCGATGAGCTCGCGCAGCTCGGTCGCGCGCTCGTCCTCGGTCTGGCCGCACACGCCGCGCAGGTGGTACTCGTGCACCACCTCGGCGATGTCGACCTGGTACTTCTCGAGGATGTTGTCGCTCACGACCTGCCGCGACGACTCGATGCCGGCGGCGCGCACCTCGAGCTGGCTCACCTCGGCGGCCAGCTTGTCGGCCTGGCCGCGCAGCTCGCGCGCCTCGATCTCGAGCTGGGCGAGCGCGGTGTAGCGCGCGTCGTACGCGGCGCGGCCGGCCTCGAGCTCGGCGGCGTGCGTCGCCCGCGGCGCCTTGTGCACCTCGAGCTCGCTCGCCAGCGCCGCGGCGTCCGCCCGCAGCTCGGCGGCG
>JAIOII010000286.1 GCA_019912685.1 Kofleriaceae bacterium | reverse complement strand
TCATGCCCGGCGTGCAGAAGCCGCACTGGGTCGCGCCGTGGCGGACGAAGGCCTGCTGCAGCGGCGACAGCGTGCCCCCGCGCGCCAGCGACTCGACGGTGTCGATGCGCCGGCCGTCGCTGGCCACGGCCAGGAAGAGACAGGAGAGCATCGGCTCGCCGTCGACGAGGACGGTGCACGCGCCGCAGTCGCCCGCGTCGCAGCCCTGCTTGGTCCCGGTCAGGCGCAGGTCCTCGCGCAACAGCTCGGCCAGCGTGCGCGACGGCGGCACGGCCACCGACACGCGGTCGCCGTTGACCGTCAGGGTCAGCGTCACCAGCGCAACGCTCACCTCAGGCGCGGGCGAGCGCATGGAGCTCCTCGTCGGCCAGCACCCGGTCCTGGCCCTTGGCGTGCTCGAGCACGCGCGAGACCAGCTCGGGGTGAGGCTCGTAGCCGTGATGCCGCAGCCACCACACGACGTTGGCGCGGCCGCTGTAGTGCCCGACGGCGATCTCCTGGGCGCGACCGAAGTCGTGGGCCGGCACCGACGAGTACACGCGGTCGGCGAGGTCGAGATCGCCGCGCTGCTCGGCCTTGACGACGGCCGCCGCGTGGACGCCGGTCGCCGTGCGGAACGCGTCGCGCCCGGCGAGCGGATACGACGCCGGGATGGGGACGCCGGTCGCGGCGCTCACGCGCTCGACGTACTCGACGAGCGCGGTGAGATCATGGCGCGCCGGGTCGAGCAGGCCGAGGAGGTGCAGGTTGAGCAGCACGAGATCGATCGGCGTGTTGCCGGTGCGCTCGCCGATGCCGAGCCCGCAGCCGTGCACCCGGTCGACGCCCCACTCGAGCGCGACGAGCGCGTTGGTCAGCGCGTGGCCGCGGTCGTTGTGCCCGTGCCAGTCGATCATCACGCGCTCCTCGACGTCGAGCGCGCGCAGGACGCCGCGGGTGAACCCGACGAGGTTGCGCACCCCGTCGGGCGTCGCGTGACCGCACGTGTCGCAGAGCACGAGGCGGCTGGCGCCGGCCTCGATCGCGGTGCGGAACAGGCGATCGAGCGCGGCCGGATGGCTGCGCGTGGTGTCCTCGGTGACGAACGTCGCCGGCAGCCCCGCCGCGACGATCGCCGCCACCGCCGCGCGCGTGTGGGCGACGAGGGCGCCGAGCTCCCAGCCCTCGGCCAGGGCGCGGATCGGGCTCGAGCCGATGAACACCGAGATCTCGATCGGCGCGCCGACCTTCTGGCTCACGTCGATCACCGGCGTGATGTCGGCGAGCACGGTGCGGGCGGCGCAGTTGGCGAGGATCGGAAGCCGCTCGTCGACGATGGTGCGCACGAGCGCCTCGACGTCGGCCCGCGCCCGCGGGCCCGCGCCCGGCAAGCCGAGGTCGACCGCGTCGATGCCCAGGCGCGCCATGAGCCGCAGGAGCGCGCGCTTGTCGTCGAGCGCGGGGTCGCGCACGGCCGGCGACTGCAGGCCGTCGCGGAGCGTCTCGTCGAGCAGCCCCGGCCGCTTGCGCAGGATCGGGCCGCGTCGATCCTTCTCGTTCCAGTCGTAGATGCGCATGATCGGCCTCACCGGAAGGCGCGCAGCTGCGCGACGAGCGCGGCGCGCTCGCCGTCGTGCAGCCGGGCGTCGGTCATCGGGTAGACGACCGACTCCTCCTTCGCGTTGTGCTCGCCGAGCACGCCCATCATCGCCAGCTTCTCCTCGGTGAACGCGGCGGGATCGCCTTGCGCGACGGCGGCGACCATCTGATCCAGGTGCTGCTCGATCATCCGGTGCTCCTCGCGCATGACGGTGGTGGGGCCGCTGGTCATGCCGGTCACCCGCTCGAAGACGGGGAACAGGACGTCGTCCTCGAGGCGGATGTGGCGGCGGAGGCCGGCGGCGAACGCCTCCAGCGCGCGGGTCGCCGCGGGGAGGTCACCGGCGCGGACGTGCGCGCTGGTGTCGATCAGGAGCTCGTCGAGGCGATCGTGATCGGCCGCGAGGTACCCGAAGACCGTGGACTCGGAGTCGTCGCTCATTGGTGCACCCTCCGATCGTGGCTGCGAAGAAGTTGCGCCGACGATCGAAGTCTCGGAGGGTAGGATCTAGTTCCTCCAGCGCCCCTTCGAAGACGGCCCTGCTCGCTGGCCGCACGACGGCCCTCGTGAGACC
>JAIOII010000037.1 GCA_019912685.1 Kofleriaceae bacterium | reverse complement strand
CCCGCGCCGGCCGCGGGCGCGCAGCCGACGACGTGGGACGTGTTCATCGCGATCCGCGACCACGTCGAGCGCAACCCCGAGCTCGTCGGCAAGATCGGCACGACGTACCTGTTCAAGGTCACGAGCCCCGACTCGGCGTGGCTCGTCGATCTGAAGAACGGCAAGGGCGCGGTCACCGAGGTCGGCGCCGACGCGACCGCCGAGTGCACGCTCGAGATCAGCGAGAGCGACTTCATCGACATGACGACCGGCAAGAGCGACCCGATGAAGCTCTTCACCACCGGCAAGCTGAAGATCGGCGGCAACGTCATGGCCTCGCAGAAGCTGTCGTTCCTGCAGAAGATCAACCCCGAGCACGCGATGGCGGCGGTCGCCAAGGCGCGCGCGGCGGGTCAGGGCCCGGGCGCCCCGGTTTCGCTGGGGCCGGCGGGGCCGTCTCTGGACGGCCGCGCCGGCGCGGCCAAGGCGGCGGCGCCGAAGTCAGCCGCGGCCCCGACGGTGTTCGCGGCGCTCGACAAGCGCTTCGCCGAGAAGCCCGACCTCGCCAAGGAGGTCCAGGCGGTGATCGTCGTGAAGACGACGGATCCGGACGGCGTCTGGACGATCCACGCCGCCGGCGCGTCGCCGTCGGTGACGCAGGGCGCGACCGCGGGCGCGAGCGCCACGCTCACCCTCGCGGACGCCGACCTCGGCGCGCTCGCCAAGGGCACGACGACGGCGCGCGAGCTCTTCCAGTTCGGCAAGCTGCGCGTCGACGGCGACGTCACCGTCGCGCACCGTCTCGGCTTCCTCAAGGGCCTGGCCTGAACCAACCATCCACGCACGCACGCAAGGAGCAACTCACATGACCCGCAGGATCAACGTCATCGGCGTCGGGATGGTCCCCTTCGCCAAGCCCGGCAAGAGCGAGGAGTACAACGTGATGGCGGCCAAGGCCGGCCGCGCGGCCCTCGAGGACGCCAAGGTGCCGTTCGACAAGGTCGAGCAGGCGTTCGCCGGCTACGTCTTCGGCGACTCGACGTGCGGCCAGCGCGCCGTCTACGAGATCGGCCTCACCGGCATCCCGGTGTTCAACGTCAACAACAACTGCTCGACCGGCTCGTCGGCGCTCATGCTCGGCAGCCAGGCGATCGCCGGCGGCGTCGCCGAGTGCGTGCTCGTCGTGGGCTTCGAGCAGATGCAGAAGGGTGCCCTGTCGGCGAAGTGGGACGACCGCACCAACCCGATGGACAAGCACGCCAACCTGATGAACGAGGTGCAGGGCTTCACCCAGGCCCCGCCCGCGGCGCAGATGTTCGGCGGCGCCGGCCGCGAGTACCGCTGGAAGTACGGCACCAAGCGCGAGACGTTCGCGAAGATCAGCGCCAAGGCGCGCCAGCACGCGTCGAAGAACCCGTACGCCCTCTTCAAGGAGGTGCTCTCGGTCGAGGAGATCATGGCCTCCGAGGAGGTCTTCGATCCGTTGACCCGCTACCAGTGCTGCCCGCCGACGTGCGGCGCGGCGGCGGCGGTGCTGTGCTCCGACGAGTTCGCGAAGAAGCACGGCATCGAGCGCCCGGTCTACATCGCGGCCCAGGCCATGACCACCGACTTCCCCTCGACGTTCGAGGAGAAGTCGATGATCAAGATGATCGGCTACGACATGGCGGTGGCGGCGGCGAAGAAGGTCTACGAGAAGTCCGGCCTCGGCCCGGAGGACGTCGACGTCGTCGAGCTGCACGACTGCTTCACCGCCAACGAGCTCCTCACCTACGAGGCGCTCGGGCTGTGCAAGGAAGGCGAGGCGGAGAAGTTCATCTGGGACGGCGACAACACGTACGGCGGCAAGTTCGTGACCAACCCGTCGGGCGGGCTCCTCTCGAAGGGCCACCCGCTGGGCGCGACCGGCCTCGCCCAGTGCACCGAGCTCGTGTGGCACCTGCGCGGCACCGCCGGCGAGCGCCAGGTCGCGGACGCGAAGGTCGCGCTCCAGCACAACCTGGGGCTCGGCGGCGCCTGCGTCGTGACGATGTACCGGCGCGACTAGATCCGCTCGAGCTGCTCGACCGTGCGCTCCGAGCGCACGTTGCCGGTGTTGAGCGTCGTCGCCGGCTCGACGAGCACGACGTGGCACTCGGCGCCGTCGGCGGCGACCGGGCAGTGCTCGACGCCGCGCGGGATGATCACCAGCTCGCCGGGCTCGAGCCACAGGTCGCGCTCGGCGGGGTCGCGCAGCTTCATCAGCAGGCGCCCCGCGACGACGAGGAACAGCTCGTCCTCGTGCTCGTGGTGGTGCCACACGAACTCGCCGGCGAGCTTCACCACCTTCACCATCGTGTCGTTGACCTGGCCGACGACGTGCGGCTGCCAGGGCGCGGCGACACGCGCGAGCTTCTCGGCGAGGACGACCTTGTCGATCATCGCCGCAGTCTAGCGCCGGCCCGTCACAGGACCGGCGGCGGTTCGCCGTCAGTGGGCGGATCGTCGTCGGTCGGCGGGTCCTCGCCGCCGTCGTCATCCGGACAGAAGTCGACGTTCGAGATG
>JAIOII010000285.1 GCA_019912685.1 Kofleriaceae bacterium | reverse complement strand
GCGCCCCATCGTCCTTCGCCGTGGCCGACGCCTGCGCGTCGGTGGACCCGAATAGCGGCTGCTGCTTCATGCAGCCAGCTGATCAGACCCGGTTCCGGATGTCGATCGCCCGGCCGCCAAAATGATCACGCCCTCTCAGGCCTCAGGTCCCAGACGAAGAAGGCCTCGGGATCCCCTCCTGAGGCCTTCTTCTTTCTTCCTGAGGCCTGACGCCTGAGGCCTTCCTTGCGTGATGGGAACAGCGGCTCACCAAGGCATCAGGCGAGGCCTTCCTTGCGTAGTGGGCCTCAGGTGCTTACCCGCTGTACTCTCCCCCCGTGGTCCCCGGGCTCGTCCAGCGTCATCTCGTCGTGCGCGACGGCACGCGCGTCGGCTACCAGGAGCGCCCGGGCGCCGCGCCCGATGCGCCGGTCGTCGTCCTCGCCAACGGCCTCGGCGGCACGTACGAGGCGTTCCGGCACATCTACGCGGCGCTGCCCGGATACCGCGTGCTCTGCTGGGACTATCGCGGCCTGTACACGTCGTCGCCGCCGGAGGACCCGCTCGCCAACACCGTCGTCCACCAGGTCGACGACCTCGTCGAGATCCTCGAGCGCGAAGCGGTCGAGCGCGCCGTGTTCGTCGGCTGGTCGATGGGCGTGCAGGTCGTCTTCGAGCTCTGCCGCCGCCATGCCGCGCGCGTCGCCGGCATCGTCGCGATCAACGGCGTCTCGGGCCGGCCGTTCCGCACCCTCCTGTCGATGCAGTTCGTCGAGCGCATCATCCCCGTGCTCCTGCGCATGGTGAAGGCGCAGGCCGAGCTCGTCGGCCGCGCCGCCGGCATGGTCGCCGGCTCCGACGCGCTCATCGGCGCGATGAAGCGGTTCGGCATGGTGTCGCGCACGCTCGACGAGGACGCCTTCCGCGACGTCGCCGCCGGCTTCCGCACGATCGACTGGGCGATCTACTCCGACCTCCTCGAGCGGCTGAACCAGCACGACGCCGAGGACGTCCTGCCGACGATCACCGTCCCGACGGCGATCATCACCGGTGACAAGGACATCCTCACGCCGCCGGCGACCGCCGAGCGGATCCACCGCGCCGTCGCCGGCTCGCGCCTGCACGTGATCCAGGGCGGCACGCACTACACGCCGGTCGAGTACCCGGCGATCGTGCGCGACGAGCTGCACCGGTTGCTCGCGAGGGTGCCGGGCTGGCAGATGCAGCCTGCGAGAGCGGCGAGCTGACCCAGATCGGGCACGGGCACGGGCACGGGCACGGGGCTGTTACAATCGTGTGCGCCGATGCCGACCTGCCCGAGCTGCGCCGAAGAGGTGCTCGACATCGACGTGAAGTGCAAGGCGTGCGGTGCGCCGCTCGGCTCGACCGGCGCCCAGCGGCTCGTCGGCACCACCGTGCTCGGTCAGTACGAGATCATCGACGTGCTCGGCCAGGGCGGCATGAGCGTCGTCTACCGTGCGCGCCACACCATGACCGACCAGGAGGTCGCGCTCAAGGTGCTGCCGCCCGACCTCGCGGCGTACAGCCAGGTGAAGTCCCGCTTCCTCGAGGAGGCCAAGGCGCTGGCGCAGCTCGATCACCCGAACATCGTCCACCTCTACAACTTCGGGCAGGAGAACGGCTCGTTCGTCCTCGCCATGCAGTACGTGCACGGCCAGACGTGGGAGCGCATGATCCTCGAGCACGGCAAGCAGGCCTGGCCGCAGGCGGTGCGCATCTGCATCGACGTCCTGCGTGCGCTCGAGTACGCCCACGGCCGCGGCATCGTCCACCGCGACATGAAGCCGTCGAACGTGCTCGTCCGCGACGACGACCACACGGCGACGGTGATGGACTTCGGCATCGCCAAGATGACGACCTCGACGCGGCTCACCGCGACCGGTCAGACGATGGGCACGGTGCGCTACATGTCGCCGGAGCAGGTGCGCGGCCAGGAGGTCGATCTGCGCAGCGACATCTACTCGCTCGGCGCGACGCTCTACGAGGCGCTCACCGGCGACACGCCGTTCGACGGCAACACGCACTTCGAGATCATGAGCAAGCACCTGTCGGAGCTGCCGGCGCGTCCGTCGGCGATGGGCGTCGAGCTCCCGGCGGCGGTCGAGGCGGCGCTCATGCGCTCGCTCATGAAGAAGGTCGACGACCGCTTCCCGACCGCGCGCGACTTCCGGAAGGAGCTCGAGGCGGCGCTCAGGGACGGCGACGTCGGCCACGCCGAGACGCAGCGCATGTCGCGCGACGCGATGGCCGCCGCGCGCAGCCGCGCCGCCGCCACGTCGCCGCCGCCGAAGCCGGACGCGGCCACCC
>JAIOII010000284.1 GCA_019912685.1 Kofleriaceae bacterium | reverse complement strand
CTCCGCCCCCGGCCCGCCCCCCGGCTCGACCGCCGTGGCCTCGCGGATCCGCTCGGCGAGCCAGGTGTAGCGGGCCCGAGCCGTCGCGTTCTTGACCGCCATGCCGACCGCGCGGCGCGAGCCGACGACCACGACCAGGCGCTTGCCGCGGGTGACCGCGGTGTAGAGCAGGGACCGGCCGAGCATCATGAAGTGCTGGGTCGCCAGCGGGATCACGACGGCCGGGTACTCGGAGCCCTGGCTCTTGTGGACGCTGACCGCGTACGCGAGGACGAGCTGGTCGAGGTCGGCGCGCTCGTACTCGGCGGTGCGGCCGTCGCCCAGCGCGACCCAGAGCTTGCCGGCGTCGGGGTCGACGCGCTCGACGATGCCGATGTCGCCGTTGTAGACGTTCCGGTCGTAGTCGTTCTTGAGCTGCATGACCTTGTCGCCGAGGCGAAAGGCGCGCTCGCCGCGCGACAGCTCGGGCTTGTCGTCGCCCGGCGGGTTGAGGCGCGCCTGCAGCGCGGCGTTGAGCGCGGTCGTGCCGAGCTCGCCGCGGTGCATGGGCGCGAGCACCTGCACGCCGGTCATGCGATCGAAGCCGAAGCGCGCCGGGATGCGCTCGGCGACCATCTCGACCACGGTGTCGCGCGCCGCGACCGGCTCGTCGCGCCCGACGAAGTAGAAGTCGCTCGCGCCGCCGGTATCAGGCCTCGTCTCGAGATCGGGCACCTCGCCCTGGTTGATGAGGTGCGCGCTCGTCACGATCTTCGACTGCGCCGCCTGACGGAAGATCTCGGTCAGGCGCACGACCGTGGCCGCGCCCGACGCGATCACGTCGGACAGCACGGCGCCGGCGCCGACCGACGGCAGCTGGTCGACGTCGCCGACGAGCACGAGCTGCGTGCGCGCGGGCAGCGCGACGACGAGCGCGCGGAAGAGCGCGAGGTCGACCATCGAGCACTCGTCGACGACGACGAGGTCGGCCTCGAGCGGCGCGTCCTCGTCGCGCTGGAACGCGCCGCTCTGCGGGTTGTACTCGAGCAGGCGGTGGAGCGTGACCGCCTCCGAGCCGGTCGACTCGGCGAGACGCTTGGCGGCGCGGCCGGTCGGCGCCGCCAGCGCGAAGCGGCGGCGCATGCGGCGCGCGAGCTCGACGACGGCGCGGATGATCGTCGTCTTGCCGACGCCGGGACCGCCGGTGACGACGACGCACTTGTCGACGGCGGCGGCGACCACGGCCTTCTTCTGCTGCGGCGCGAGCTGGAGGTTGGCCGCGACCTCGACGTCGGCGACCGCCTGCTCGACGTCGAGCGCGACCAGCCGCGCCGGCGTGCGGCACAGGTCGGCGAACGCCGTCGCCGCCTCGATCTCGAGCTGCGTGACGGCCGCGAGCGACGCGGTGCGGCCGCGATCGCCGAGCACCTCGCGCATCACGCTGCCGCCGCGCTCGAGCGCCTCGAGCGCGGGCACGAGCTTCTCGCGCGCGACGCCGAGGATCTCGGCGCCGCGATCGAAGAGGACGTTCTCCGGAACGTGGGTGTGGCCGTCCTCGACCTGCTCGCCGAGCACGAACACGAGCCCGGCCTGGAGCCGCGCCGGCGCGTCGCGCGCGACGCCGAGCTTCTCGGCGATCGAGTCGGCGGTGCGGAAGCCGATGCCCCACACCTCGGTGAGCCGGTACGGGTTCTCGCGCACGACGCGCACGGCGTCCTTGCCGTACTTGCGCACGATGCGGCCGGCGAACGCGGCGGTGACGCCGTGGCCGCGCAGGAACACCATCACGTCCTGGACGTGGCGGTGCTCGGCGAAGGCGGCGGAGATCTTGGCCGCGCGCCCGGCGCCGATGCCCTCGACCTCGGTGAGGCGCTCGGGCTCGCGCTCGACGATCTCGAGCGTGCGCGGGCCGAACTTCGCGACCATGCGGCGCGCGAGCTCGGGCCCGATGCCGGGGATGATGCCGCCGCCGAGGAACTTCTCGATGCCGACGAGGGTCTCGGGCGAGCGGACCTGGTAGCCCGCGACCTTGAGCTGGCGGCCGAAGCGACGATCGTCGACCCACGCGCCGCGCAGGCGGATCGGCGTGCCCTCGGGGATGCCCCAGAGCTCGCCGACCGCGGTGGCCTCGCCGCCGTCCGTGGTGTGGACGCGTGCGACGGTGAACCCGCTGTCGGGGTGGCGATAGACGATGCGCGCGAGCGTGCCGTCGAGGACGACCCCGTCCTGCGGCGCGTCCCCGCCTCCGAACAACCTCGCCTGCCCCCGCTCCTTGCCGCTGTCGTTCACAACGGCCCGTCCTACCACGCCCCCGTGATCTCGGTCAGCGCAAGTAGGCGGGGGCCTGCACGGCAGAGCGGCACTGCCAGTTGAAGCTCCGGAGCTGGCCGGCCTCGCCGCGCTCGCGCAGGCCGGTGAGGAGCTCGTCGGCGGCGGTGCGGAGGGCGGCGTCGGTGCGGCCGCCGTGGTGCCAGGCCATCGCCACGATGTACGCCGACTCGCCCCAGTGCTCCTCGTAGTCGTCGACCTCGCCGGCGCGGCCGAGGCCCATCCAGTAGTAGGGCTTGCCGTCGCCGTCGCGGCCGTCGCGCGCGATGATGCGGCCGAGGCGGACGAGCGCCTCGCGCACGGTCGCCGCGCGCGCGCCGCCGTGACGCTCGGCGTGGGTCTCGAGGCCGTCGGCGAGGATCGCGCTCATCCACGGCGAGCAGCCGGCGTAGCCGTAGCCCTCGCCGTGCGCGTCGGCCGTGTGCGCGAAGCACCGCGCCTCGGGATCGGTCCAGCTCGTCGGCCACGACGTCTGCATGTCGAGGTACGCGTCGACCGCCTCGTCGGCCCACCCGCGGAACGTCGCCGCCTGATCGTCGGAGACGGCGGCGGCCCACTCGTACGCGAGGAGCGCGAAGCCGGCGTGGCGCTCGGTCCAGAAGTCGGCGCCGCCGGCGTAGCCGGGATCGGTCCAGAGCGCGTGCGTGCGCACGGCGACGTTCTCGGCGGCCTCGCGGAAGCGATCGTCGCCGGTGAGCAGCCAGTGGAGCGCCATGCCCTGCGTGTAGTGGTACTTGAGATCGTCGGCGGCGCCGGGGACGCCGATGCGCGTCGACGACCCGCTGCCGGTGAGGCCGGCGCGGTAGATCGCCGCCTCGCGATACGCCGACGCGAGGGGTGCGGCGTCGCCGGTGATCGCGTAGCCGCGGTACATCGCGGTCACGCGATCGAACAGCCACACGTCGCGGCTCGCCTGCTGCGCGAGGAACATCTCCGTGTTCCAGCGCTCGTAGTCGCACACGTCGCCGAACGCGTCGAGCGGCGTGCCCGCCATCTCCGCCGCGGGCACGAGCCGGCCGATGACGCCGGATCCCGCCAGCCACGCCGGAGGCAGGAGCGCCCACACCCTGGGGCCGTCGGTGCCGTCGGCGGTGACGAGCGTGGTCGCGACGTCGACGGCGGCGCGATCGCCTCCGCCGGTCGCGCCGATCTCGAGGTCGAGCGTCGTCGATCCGGAGATCTCGAGCTCGACCTGGATCTGGATGGCGCGCAGCGAGCCGTCGTCGTACGCGCCGAGGCCGCGGCGGTACGTCGCCAGGTTGGTGCCGGCCGACGCGACGCGCACGTCGGGCGAGGTCGCCATGCCCTTCTGGAGCGGCACCGCGAAGTTGACGACCTGGGTGCCGCTCTGCCCGGCGGCGGGCACGAGCTGGACCTGCAGGTTGGGATCGAGTGGTGGCTGATTGCCGTCGTCGTCGCCGCCCGTGTCGTCGTCGGCGCCGGCGATCTTGCCGGTGCACGACGCACACGAGAGGGACAGCGCAGACAACAGCATCGCGAGCGATGCGATGGTCCCCTTCATTGCGCCGGACTTTACTCCATTCTCGCCCGTTCGGCCCTCACTCCAGGACGACGGTCTTGCCGGCATAGACGAGCACGCGATCTTGCAGGTGCCAGCGCACCGCTTGCGCGAGCACGACCTTCTCGAGGTCACGGCCCTTACGCACCAGATCGTCGATGGTGTCGCGATGGGTGCAGCGGACCACGGCCTGTTCGATGATCGGCCCCTCGTCGAGCTCGTCGGTGACGTAGTGCGCGGTCGCACCCACGAGCTTCACGCCGCGCTCGTAGGCACGACGGTAAGGGTCGGCGCCCATGAACGCGGGCAAGAAGGAGTGATGGATGTTGATGATGCGCGCCGGCCAGCGCGCGACGAACGCCGGCGAGAGGATCTGCATGTAGCGGGCGAGCACGATCGTGTCGACGCGCGCGTCGTCGAGGTGAGCCTGGATCGTCGCCTCGTCCTTCGCCCGGTGCTGCTGGAACGGGATGCCGAACTGCGCCGCGATCGGGGCGAGCTCGCCGTGGTTGGAGAGCACGACCGCGACGTCGCAGTCGAGCTCGCCGGCGCGATGACGCAGCAGCAGATCGTAGAGACAGTGGTCGTAGCGGGAGACCAGGATCGCGACGCGCTTGCGCTCGTGCCCCCACGCGAGCCGCCACGACATGCCGAAGCGGCCGGCGACCTCGCGGATCGCGGCCTCGAGCGCGACGCGATCGGTGGTGAGCGAGGAGAGATCGAAGCGGATGCGCTGGAAGAACATGCCGGCCAGGAGGTCGGTGTGCTGGTCGGCGTCGAGGATGTTGGCGCCGTGGCCGTAGAGCGTCTGCGCGAGCGAGGCGACGAGGCCCTTGCGATCGGGGCAGCTGACGAGGAGCGTCGCGAGATGAGCCGGCGGGTTCGTCACCGCCGGCGAGCGTACAACTGATACGCTCGGCGAATGCGAATCACGAGGACGGCGATCGTGCTCGTCGTGATGGCGGTGACGGCGGCGGCGTGCGGCGGCGGCAGCGGCGATGACGACGGCGGCGACGACGGCGGCAACGGCGACGGCGGACCGACGCTCGGGCCGGGCGGGCCGTACTTCCCGCAGGGCGCGTTCTGGGACCAGGACGTGAGCGGCGCCGCGCCCGCCTCCAGCTCGGCCGCGATCATCAGCTCGCTGCGCGGCGCAGGCGGCTGGGGCAACGGCGACGTGTTCCAGATCGATTTCTCGATCGAGGTGCTGCGCGTCGACGGCGCGAGCCCGCAGAAGCGCGCGTTCGAGCCGACCGGTGACTTCTACGTTCCCGACTGCGACCTCGTGCCGATGCCGGTGCCGCAGGGCGGCAACCTCGAGGGCGAGGCCGGCTACGTGTGCACGAACGACGGCGACTGTCACCTGATCGTGTGGGCACCTGGCGAGCAGCGCCTGTACGAGATGTGGCGCGCCAACATCGACGGCGAGACGTTCGAGGGCGGCTGCCTCGCCGTGTGGGACACGAGCCGCGTGTACGGCCCCGAGGGCCGCGGCCTGCAGTGCACGAGCGCCGACGCGGCCGGCTTCCCGATCGCGCCGCTCCTGTTCACCGCCGACGAGGTCGCGGCGGGGAGCATCGACCACGCGATCCGCTTCATCCTGCCCAACAACCGGCCGCAGGTCGGCTTCGTCCCGCCGGCAACGCACGGCACGAACACGACCGGGGACGCCAGCGCGCCGTACTACGGCGTGCACCTGCGCCTGCGCGCCGACTACCCGCTCGAGAGCCTGCCGAGCGACGGCGCGCGCGTCGTCGCGCGCGCGCTGCAACGCTACGGCATGTACCACGCCGACGGCGGGAACATCGCGCTCACCGCCGCCGCCGACACGCGCACGACCGCGAAGTGGGACGGCCTCCTCGGCCCGCGCGACCTGAGCGCGCTCGACGTCGAGGACTTCGACGTGATCGACCACGGCCCACCGATCGCGCTCACCTACGACTGCGAGCGCTGACGCCCGCGCGCTCCTGGGTCGCGTCAGGCGACGGGCCCGCGGGTCGAGCCGCCGCTCGCCAGCTCGCAGCACGGGGTCGGCGCGTGCGCCATCCGGCCGCGCAGCGCCCGCCATCCCCGCGTGCCGTGGTGATCGACGAACATCTGGACGTGGGTCTGGTGGACGAGCGGCATGGGGACGGCGCGCTCGATCCGCGCGTGGAGCTCGACCGCGTGCGCGTGCTGGCCGCGCCGCTCGGCCGGCGTGCGGTGCTCGAAGCGGTAGTGGAAGACGCGCCGGCCGTCGTCGTCGAGCGGGGGCGCGCCCGATCCCGCGCGCTGCGTGAACAGCGGCGTGTCCGAGAACCAGATGAAGTCGATGTAGTCGATCGAGTCGATGCGATCGGCATGTTCCTCGACGAAGCGCACCGTCGCCTCGGCGTCGGCGTCGGCCTCGCCGGGGAAGCCGTGCATGGTGAACAGGTGCACGCCCATCCCGATCTCGTCGCAGTCGTCGAGGATCCGCGCCACGTCGGCGAGCCGGATGCCCTTGTCCATCCGCTCGAGGATCGCGTCGCTCGCGCTCTCGAGGCCGAGCCAGAGCTGGCGGCAACCGGCGCGGTGAGCCAGCTCGAGCACGTCGCGCCGCAGCGCGCGATCGAACCGGGTGCGACAGCTCCAGCGCACGTCGAGGCCGCGCGTGACGAGGTCGGCGGAGAACCGGCGCAGCCACGCCGGTGAGGCGAGCTGATCGCGCAAGGCGAACCAGCGCACGCCGCGCTCGGCGGCGAGGCGCGCGACGTCGTCGGCGAACCGGCGCGGGTCGCGCGCGCGAAAGCTCAGCTGGTTCTTCGAGATCGCGCAGAACGTGCAACGCTCCCAGTAGCACCCGCGCGATCCCAGGATCGAGACCGTGGCGTGAGGGAAGGGATAGGCGGACGCCGGCAGGTCGCCGAAGTCGGGCGTGGCCAGCCGGTTCATGTCGGCGGCCTGGTAGGAGGCCGGTCGCACCAGCCGATCGCCGGCGAAGCGCAACACGTTGGGCGCCGCGGCCGCGAGGCCGCCGCCCTCGTCGAGCAGGCGGCCGAGCGCCGGCTCGGCCTCGAACGCGACCACGGCGTCGAAGAGCTCGGCGAGCGCCGGATACTCCGCGTGCCGGTCGGCGCGCAGGAGGCGCGCGAAGTTGACCTGGTCCTCGAGGCTGCCGGCGACCACGATGGGGCGTCGCCAGCCGGCGCGCCGCAGCTCGACGCCGAGCGCGACGAGCGACACCAGCTGATCGGGGTGCACGAAGAGCACGATCACCGCGCGCGCGTCGGCCTCGATCACCGACGGCACGACCACGTCGCGGAGGTAGCCGTAGAACGGGTTCTCGGCCTCGCTGGTCGCCCGGGCGCGGCACGTCGCCAGGTCCTGCACGTCACCGGCGAAGCGCAGCATCGTCAGATCGACCTCGGTCGGCGCGTGCGCGCGCGACACCAGGCGCCACGCCGCGGCCAGCGCGTCGCGCGCCGTCGCGTGCAGGTCGGGATCGTAGAAGCGCGCCGGATCGCGGACCACCTCCTGCGCGCGCGCGGCGTCGGCCGCGACCGACCGCCCGAGCTCGGGCTCGCCGACCCGTTCGCCGCAGCGGGCGAGGAACGCCGGCGCGAGGCAGTGGAGGAACCCGCCCATGTTGGCGTCGAGCGCCCACACCCGCTTCCCTTCGGCGCGCGCGTGCGCGGCGAGCGCCGCCAGCTCGTGCGGTGGGAACGGGTGGTACCAGTGGGGCGGGAACACCAGCGCGAGGTCGTTGGGCATCTCGCGCGAAGCACGCAATTCGCGCACCACACGAAAAACGGGTCAATCGCGCCAAGAACGCGAATCGTTTGCGCGGCGACCTGGGAGCCCGCGCGGAACCTGCGCGCGTCCACCCCGCCGCACGTGTGGTTGACAGGCGCGTCGCGCAGCCTATGCTGGGGGCTCGATGTGTCCTCGCGCCGCCACGACCACGACCACGACCCGCACGAGCGGGCCGGCGGTCGTGTGCGCGCGCTGATCGTTCGCGTCTCGACCGCCGCGAGCCCGCCCCGACAGGGACGGGCTCCGCGAGGCGCTGGTTCCCGTCGGGCAGTTCGCCGCCCAACCCCCGACCCGCAGGAACCACGCCATGAACGACGACGACCACCGAAATCTGGGCCAGCGCCTCGACCTCTTCCACTTCCAGGAGGAGGCGCCGGGCATGGCCTTCTGGCACCCCAACGGCCTCCTCGTCTACCGGCTGCTCGAGCAGCTCGCGCGCGAGGAGCTCGACGACGCCGGCTACGCCGAGGTGAGGACACCGCAGATCCTGCGGCGCCCGGTGTGGGAGGCGAGCGGGCACTGGCAGCACTTCGCCGAGGGCATGTTCCGCGTGCACGATCAGAAGCTCGACGCGGCGATCAAGCCGGTGAGCTGTCCCGGGCACGTGTACATCGCCGAACGCAAGCAGCCGTCGTATCGCGACCTGCCGATCCGGCTCGCCGAGTTCGGCGTCGTGCACCGCGACGAGCCGAGCGGCACGCTGCAAGGGCTCCTGCGCCTGCGCCAGTTCACACAGGACGACGGTCACGTGTTCTGCACGTTCGAGCAGGCGCTCGACGAGGTCGAGCGCTTCTGCCGCTCGGTGCCGCCGTTCTACGCGCGCTTCGGCTTTCCGTCGCTCGAGCTCTCGTTCGCCACACGGCCCGCGGACCGCGCCGGCGACGAGGCGCTGTGGGACCGCGCCGAGGCGGCGCTCGCCGACGTGCTCGGGCGCCTCGGCTGGCCGCACGCGGTGCAGCCCGGCGGCGGTGCGTTCTACGGGCCGAAGCTCGAGTTCGTGCTCCAGGATCGCCTCGGGCGGCGCTGGCAGTGCGGCACGATCCAGTTCGACCTCGTGATGCCGGAGCGCTTCGACCTCGGCTTCATCGACAAGGACGGCGAGCGCAAGCGGCCGGTGATGCTGCACCGCGCGCTCTACGGCAGCCTCGAGCGGTTCCTGGGCGTGCTGCTCGAGCACCACGGCCA
>JAIOII010000283.1 GCA_019912685.1 Kofleriaceae bacterium | reverse complement strand
GGGCCTCGGGGCGCGGGATGCGCTCGCGCGGCGGCTCGCTGTCGGGGCCGCTGCGCGGCGCGCGCTCGAGGGCGCGCGCCAGCGCCATCGCGAACGACGATGCCGACTGGAAGCGGCGACGCTGGTCGGGATCGAGGGCCTTCCTCATCACCTCGTCGACGGCGCGCGTGAGCGTCGGCCGGTGCGACGACGGCAGCAGGAGCGGATCGTGGAGCTGCCGCGTGATCACCTGCATGAGCTGGCCCGAGCCGTAGGGCGGCTTGCCGGTGAGCGCGCAGAACATGGTCGCGGCCAGGCCGTAGACGTCGGTCTCCGGCGACTCGCTCGAGCCCTCGAGGAACGACTCGGGCGCGGCGTAGCCGGGCGTGCCGGCGCCGTCGACCTCGTCGCCGCGGCGCTTGGCGACGCCGACGTCGACGAGGACGGCGCGATCGCGCTCGCGATCGAGGAGGATGTTGGCCGGCTTGACGTCGCGGTGGATGAGGCCGATCTGGTGCATCGCGTCGAGCGCGTCGCCGATCTCGAGCGCGATCTGCGCGACCGCGTCGAACGGCAGCCACTGGCCGGCCTCGTGCTGGTTGTCCATCACCTCGGCGAGCGCCTGGCCCTCGACGAGCTCCATCACGAAGTAGACGTCGCCCTCGTGCTCGCCGAGCGAGTACACCTGCACGAGGTTCGTGTGGTGGAGCGACGCGAGCATCGCCGCCTCGGCGCGGAACTTGGTCACGAGCGCGGCGTCGCTCGCGAGGTCGGAGCGCAGGACCTTGATCGCGACCGGTCGCGCCAGGCCGAGGTCCTCGCCGCGATAGACGACGCCCATCGCGCCGCGCGAGAGCTCGTGGAGGATCCGGTAGGTGCCGCCGAGCGTGGTGCCGGTCGTGACGCCGGCGGCCGCGTCGTCGAAGGCGGCGTCGTTGTCGGCGGGGCGGCTGGTGCCGGCGACGATGATCGTCGCCGGGCGCGCCGCGCGGACGGCGTGGCGCAGGCGGGCGAACGCGGCTTCCCCCGAGCGCTCGCCGTCGAGGATGGCGGTGACCGCGCCGCGCACCTGCACGGTGACGTCACCTTCGCCGGTCGGGATCGGCGTGGCCGCGATGTGTTGCGCGAGCTTGCGCGCGGACTGCTGCGCGCGCGCCGTGTCGCTGCCGACGTAGAGGACCGCGAGCTCGTCACCGCCGAAGCGGCCGACGCGATCCGTGCCGCGCACGTGGGCCTTGATCCGCGCGGCGATCGCGGCGAGCACCGCGTCGCCCGCCTTGTGCCCGCGCTCGAGGTTCACCTTGCGCAGGCCGCACACGTCGAAGAGCGTGAGGCCGAGCGACTCGCCCCGGCGCGTGGCGTCGGCGATCGCGCTCGCGACCTCCTGCTCGAACGCGCCGCGCGACAGCGCGCCCGTGAGCGGATCGGACTGCGCACCGGCGGTGAGGCGCTCGTGCTCGGCGACCAGGCGGCGGTGGCCGGCGCGGAACGTGAGCTCGCGCGGCAGGCGGGTCGCGAGGGCGCGGAGGTCGGCGAGCTCGCCGGGCGTGA
>JAIOII010000282.1 GCA_019912685.1 Kofleriaceae bacterium | reverse complement strand
CACGAGCGCCGCCGGATCGACGAGGAAGAGCGGCGCCGGCGCGCGCGGCCCGGCGACCACGCGATACACGAGGCCGAGGACGGCGAGCTCGCCGAGCGTGTCGCCGGTCTGGACGACCTGCCCCGCGGCGACCGCGGGCCGCCAGAAGCCCACCGCCGGCACGTGCAGCGCGTGCTGCGCGTCGATGACCGCGGTCAGGACGGCGCCGTGCAGACGCCCGCCCGCCGGCCCGCTCACCGCGGACCTCCGACGAGCACGCGCAGGTCGTGCATCGACCAGATGCGCGGGTTCTTCACCCGGCGGTAGCCGGTGCCCTGGTACGCCATCTCGGTCAGGTCGGCGAGCCAGTCGCGCAGCGCGGCGAGCTCGATGATCTCGTCGGTGTCCATCTGGCGCGCCGCGACGAAGGGATCCATGTCGCGCTCGATGCGCTGCTCGACCTCCTTCATGCCCGCCTCGATCTTGGCCCGCTCCGCCGGATCGGTCGCCATGATCTGGAAGTCGTCGTCGAGCTTCGTGTTGTACGCGGCGATCGCCAGCGTGCGGCCTTCCATCACGGACAGGCGCGAGAGGCACGTCGACAGCTGCACGACCGGGTCGTACGGCATGCCGGCCATCGCGTAGTAGCCGGCGCCCGACGCCTTGCGCAGGAGCACCGAGAACATCGGCACCGCGTTGGTCGAGTTGGTGTAGATGAGGCTCGAGCCGTAGGCGAGGAGCCCGTGCGCCTCCGCCTCGCGCCCGATGTCGAAGCCCGAGATGTCGTGCAGCCAGAACAGCGGGATGCCGTCGTCGTTGCACGCGCGCGAGAACGCCGCGAGCTTGGCGATGCCGCCGCGGTAGAGGATGCCGCCCGGGCGCTGGTTGCCGGGGTGCTCGGGATCGCCGACGAGGCCCTGGCGGTTGATCACGAACCCGGCGTAGAGGCCGCCGAGCCGGCCGACGCCGACGATCATCTCCTCACCGACCTCGGGCATGACCTCCCAGAACAGCGACTGGTCGACGAGCCGCGCCAGCACCTGGCGCGCGTCGTACACCTCGCGGTGATCGGTCGGCAGGATGCCGGTCAGCTCGTGCGCGGCGAAGCGCGGCGCCATCGGGCCGGCGTCGCCGCGGTAGAACGGCGCGCCCGAGGAGGGCAGGCGCCGCACCTCGCGGCGCAGGCACGCGAGCAAGGTCTCGTCGTCCGGAACCCGGACATCGGCGCACCCCGACTGGTGGACGTGCACCTCGGGGCCGCCGATGTCGAGCGAGCTGATCTTGGCGCTCTTGGCGCCCTTGATGAGCGCGGCGCCCGCGATCACCATGTACGCCTGCTCGGTCATGTAGACGCGGTCGCTGATGATCGGCATGTAGCCGCCGCCCGCGATGCAGTCGCCGAACACGCCGGCGAGCTGGGGCACGCCGTGCGCCGACAGGAGGCTGTTCATCTTGAAGATGTGGCCGGCGCCGCGCGCGCCCGGGAAGCTCTTGCTCTGCTCGGGCAGGAACAGGCCGGAGCAGTCGACGAGGTAGATCGTCGGCAGCCGCAGGCGGAGCGCCATCTCCTGCGCGCGCTGGATCTTCTCCGGCGTGCGCGGCCACCACGCGCCCGACGCGACGGTGTTGTCGTTGGCGATCACCATGCACCAGCGCCCCTCGACGCGGGCGAACGCGGTGACCACGCCGGCTGCCGGCGACTTCTGGTCGCCGGGGAACACGTCGCCGTGGTTGACGAACGTGCCGACCTCGCGCGGCGTCGTGCCGGGATCGACGAGGCGCGCCAGGCGCTCGCGCGCCGTCAGCTTGCCCTTCTTGTGCACGCGCTCGACGTACGCCGGGCCCCAGCCGGCCTCGACCTCGGCGCGCGCGGCGCGGAGGCGATCCTCGAGCACGGCGAGCGCCTCCTCGTGCTCGGCGGCGGTGCGCTCGTCGGCGATGTGCGCGAGGGTGTCTCCGATCGGGACGAGTGGGACGATCGACATGGTGCTTCGGGGTTACGGCCAGCCGGGCAGGCTGCGCGTGTCGTAGCGGTTCGAGCGGAAGGCGTCGGACGCCAGGACCTGCTGGTGGAGCGGCACGGTGGTGGCCACGCCCTCGCACACCAGCTCGCCGAGCGCGCGCAGCATGCGATCGATCGCGGCGTCGCGCGTCGGGCCCCGCGCGATCACCTTGCAGATCAGGCTGTCGTAGTGCGGCGGCACGACGTAGCCCTCCTCGACGTGGGTGTCGACGCGGACGTCGCCGTCCCGGCGGTCGGGCAGGCGCCACGTCGTGATCGTCCCCGGCGACGGCTTGAAGCCGTCGCGCGGATCCTCGGCGTTGATGCGGCACTCGATGGCGTGGCCGGCGAGCGGCACGTCGGCCTGACGCAAGCCGAGCGGGTGCCCGGCCGCCGCCGCGATCTGCAGCTTCACGAGGTCGAGCCCGGAGCGCTCCTCGCTCACCGTGTGCTCGACCTGGAGCCGCGTGTTCATCTCCATGAAGCGCAGGACGCCGCCGTCGAGCAGGAGCTCCATCGTGCCGGCGCCGACGTAGCCGATCGCGCACGCCGCCGCGACCGCGCGCTCGAGCGTGCGCGCGCGCAGCGCCTCGTCGAGCACCGGCGACGGGCTCTCCTCGATCAGCTTCTGGTGGTTGCGCTGCACCGTGCAGTCGCGCTCGCCGACGTGGATGCCGTGCCCGTACCTGTCGCAGAACACCTGGATCTCGACGTGGCGGCCGCCCTCGATCAGCTTCTCGAGGTAGACGCGCTCGTCGCCGAACGCCGCGCGCGCCTCGGCCTGCGCCTCGGCGAA
>JAIOII010000281.1 GCA_019912685.1 Kofleriaceae bacterium | reverse complement strand
CTCCTCGGCCTGTCGGGCAAGCTCGACGCCGACCTGCGCCTGCGCGGCGCGGATCCCGAGACCGCGACCCTGCTCGGCTCGGTCGTCATCCGCGACGGCACGCTGCCGATCGCCGACACCATCGGCGTCGTGCGCGACGCGACCGCCGCGTTCACGTTCCAGCCCGGACGCGCGAGCCTCACCGTCGACGGCACGATCGTGGCGGGCACCGTTCACGTCGAGGCCGACGCGACGCTCGACGGGGTCCTGCCGCGACGCGGCTCGCTGCGCGCGACCGCCGAGGGGATCGAGCTCATCATGTCCTCGGCGCCGCGCGTGGACGGAACCCTCACCGCCGAGGTCGAGCGCCAGGGCGACCGGTGGAAGGTGACCGCCGCGATCCGCCGCGGGAGCGTGACCTCGCGCGTGACCAGCGAGCGCGAGCTGCATCCCTCCGACATGCCCGACGACCTCGTGTTCGCCTCGACCGCGCCGGGCGCGCGGCCACCCGTGCCGCCGGCGCGCCAGGTGAAGGAGTTCATCGGCGACGCGCCGAGCAAGCCGTTTCTCGACATCATCCTCCGCGTCCAGGGCGTCGCCGTCGACGTGCCGCAGCTGCGCGGCGACGTGGGCGGCCGCGTCGACGTCTCGATCGGCGCCGACGGCGCCCTCATCGAGGGCAAGCTCGAGGTCGTCCGGGGCGACGTGATCGTCCTCGAGCGCCGCTACCGCCTGCGCCGCGCCGTGGTCACCTTCGACGGCGGCCTCGACCCGCTGCTCGATCTGCAGCTCGAACGCGAGCTCCCCGAGCTCACGCTCTTCGCCAACATCACCGGGCGCGCGAGCGACCCGGAGCTCGAGCTCGCCTCCGACCCGCCGACCTACACGCAGGGCCAGCTCCTCGCGTTCGCGCTCTCCGACACCGCCTCGGCCGCCGGCAGCGAGACGAGCGACGCCGCGAGCAACCTGTTCGCCGCCGTCGCGTCGCAGGCGATCGTCGGCGCGATCTCGCCGATCCTGCCCGTGCGGCTCGATCTCATCGCGTACGAGCCCGCCACGGCGTCGTCGAGTCGCGCCTTCGTGTTCGGGCACTGGCTCACCCGCCGCCTCCTCGTCCTCTACCGGAACCGCACCGAGGCCCGCGTCGACGAGAACGTGAACGAGGCCGAGATCGAGTACTGGCTCGGTCGCCGCGTCCTGTTCGAGGGTGTCGCCGGCGACCGCGGCATCCTCGGCGCCGACCTGCTCTGGACCCGCCGCTGGTGATCAGTCGGCGTGATCGAGCGGCTTGAGCGCGCCGTCCTCGATCGCCGTGCGATCGCGTGCGGGGTCATCGGTGGACGGGGGCGGCTTGTCGCTGAAGTCCTGCAGGGCGCGCTCGGCGCGCTCGACCGTGGACGCGCGCTTGCGCGGGCGACGAGACGCTGACTTGGCGGGGCGAGCATTCTTCTTCTTCATGATGATCGATCGCTCCTCGATGCAAGCGACGTGTCACGACCGCGGGCCTCGTGGCATGTCCCTCGCATCTTGCTCCGCCATGCAGTTCCGAACGATCAAGAAGGCACTCGTCGCCGCGGCTGCGGTCTTCGGGCTCGCATTCGCGGCTCCTGGTTGCGCGACGCACGGACGTGGCGCGCTCTACGTGACGAACGCGCAGCCGCCGCCGCCGCGCTACGTCGACGCGCCCTACCGTCCCGGCTACACGTACATCCAGGGCCGGTGGGAGCACTACGACAACGGCTGGACCTGGCGCGACGGTTACTACGTTCGCCAGCGGCCCGATCAGGTCTACATCCAGGGGCGCTGGTACAGCGACGGCAACCGCTGGCGCTGGCGTGACGGCTACTGGGATCGTCGAGATCACCGCACGCCGTACCGGCGCAGCCGTCACGTGAACGACTACCCGCCGCGCTGAGCGTTCCGGCCTCAGTGCGCCGGGGCGCACGGGCCCCACATCTCGACGAGGGCGACGCCGTCGTCGGACGTGGGCGCGATCTCGAGGTTGCCCGGGTTCATCACCGAGTGGCGGTCGTCGGAGGAGACGTGCCACATGCCGAACGCGTGCCCGAGCTCGTGGCTCACGACGATCGCCATCGTCTCGGGGTCGGTGAGGCGGCTGTTGATGTAGATGACCCCGACCTCGTCCTCGTAGACGCCGTGGAAGGCGGGCGAGGCGTCGGCGAAGCGGACCTCGACGACGGGCGCGCCCTCGAGCGGCATCGTCGTCGCGGCGGCGACGCCACGCTCGCGCCACAGGTCGAGCGCGCGCTCGATGCCCGCACGCTGGAGCGTGTCGGCTTCGGGCGCGTTCACGACGAACGGCTGACAGACATCGAAGACGATGTCGATGACCTGATCCGGGGCTCCGCCGGTGCACGCACCCGTGCACGCGACCGCGACCCCCAACGCGACGGCAAGATGAAACGACGACATGCGCGAGCCGCCGATGCTACTCGGCGGCCGCGCACGTTCTCAAGCAAGTTCTTCGTCGGGGTTCACACGGGTACGAGAGCACCCGCTCGACTGCGGATCAGCTCAGAACTCGTAGCCGAGCTTGGCGCCAGCGGTCCACGCATGTAGGCGCACGTCCTCCGTGTCCACATCCTGGCGGATGAGGTCCTCCTCCGTCGCCATGCGCAGCGAGCCGCGCACGTCGAGCAGGAACCCGCTCACGCGGTAGCTGAGACCGACGCCGACCGGGATCTCGATCAGGTTGTCGGTGTCGTTCACGTCCGACGTATTCGTGTCCGTGTTGGTGAGGTCGTAGCGCTTCCAGGCCGCGCCACCGAAGAAGTACGGGTTCACGGTCTCCTTCGGCAGCAGGTTGACGCGCGCGACCGCTTCGACGCCGGTACCGAGCAGCACCGCGCTGTCGTCGAGCCCGACGCTGTTGATGTCCTGCGCCGAGCCGATGTACGCGGCCTCGACGGCGATGGGCGACCGCGTGCCGATCGCGGCGCGCACGTCCCACATACCACCCGCGGAGGTCGTGTCGCGCATGCTTTCGTCGGTGAAGCCGATCACACCACCACCGACGGTCAACGAGATGCCGATGGGCTGCGACTCTTCTTCTTCGCCGAGGTCGTGCACGTGCACGTCGACGTCGACCGGCGTCGGCTCCTGCGGAGGCGGCGACACGATCACCGGCTCGGGCGCGGGGGGCGCCGGCGGTAGCGACGTGGGCACTGGATCCGACGGCACGGGCTCCGCCGGCTCGACCGGGTCGGCCGGATCTTGAGGATCAGCGGGGATCGTCGGCTCGTTCGGCTCGATGGGATCCTGCGGATCAGGGGTCTCCTGCGCCGCCGCACCACTCGCGACCAGCGCTGCGCCGAAGAAGACGGCGGCTCCGATCTTGGATTTGAGCATGATGTCCTTCCTTTCGATTCCCGCTGGAAGTGCATCGCATGTGCCACGGGGCGGGTTCTCGACGAGCGCGCGACGTCGGCGTCGGATGATCGCGCCGCGTCCGCGTGGACCGTCTCGACGCGGCGCAACGCTCGCACTCGCGCGCGAGCAAGCGTCGCGCCGAGACGATCGTGCGGGCCGAGGTGCGCGGCGAGCGCACGGCGGGCAAACGCGCCCGGCGACCCGGGTCCGGGGCGCGGCCGCGACTCCACCTGCGCCCCCGGTCGGTGATAGCCTGAGGGCTGGTGGCCGCCGACATCAAGATGCGGGTGTCTGCACGGACGGACGTGGGGCGCGTCCGCACGACCAACGAGGACGGCCTCGCGGTCAACGACCTGGCGAGCGGGGAGCAGATCGACGTGACCGTCGGCGATCGCGACGTCGACGTGAAGGAGCGCGGCGTCCTGCTCGCGCTCTCCGACGGGATGGGCGGCCACCAGGCCGGTGAGATCGCGAGCGCGCTGGTGCTCGAATCGCTGCAGCAGGCGATGCAGCAAGAGACCATGGGCCCGATTCACCAGCAGCTCGACGAGGCGGTGCAGCGCGCGAACCTGACCGTGATGAACGCGGCGCGCGCCGACAACCGCCGGGGCATGGGCGCGACCCTCACCGCCGTGTTCGTGCGCGGCGCGGAGGCGTACATCGCGGAGGTGGGCGACTCGCGGGCCTACCTCCTGCGCAACGGCCGCCTGCGCCAGATCACGCGCGATCAGAGCCTGGTTCAGCTCATGGTCGATCACGGCGTGATGTCGCCGGAGGAGGCCAAGCGCTCCGCGAGCAAGAACGTCATCCTCCAGGCGATGGGCCTCGCGCCCGACGTGCGCGTCGCGATCGCGCGCCTCGAGCTGCGCCGCAAGGACCGCTTCCTGCTCTGCTCCGACGGTGTCACCAACGAGGTGAGCGACGACGAGCTGAAGGAGACGCTCACCGGCAGCCAGCCGCGGGCGGCGTGCGACACGATGATCGCCCTGGCCAACGAGCGCGGCGGCCGCGACAACTCGACGGTGATCGTCGCCGATCTCACGGGCGAGGGGCTCGACCTGCCCGACGAGTTCGAGACCGTGACCGAGACGTACGAGGTGCTGAAGGCGTTCGAGGCCAGCCTCGGTAGCGGGGCGGCCGCGGCGCCGCCGGTGAACGTGCCGATGTCGCCGGCGATCGAGGCGTTGCCGGATCTTCCGGGGGACCTGCCGGAGGATCCGCCGCTGCCGCCGCCGTCCACGGCAGAGGCTGCGGGCGAGACGCAGAAGTTGCCGCGCGCGAAGGGGCCGACGTGGAGTACGGTCGCGATCGTGGCCTTCGTGCTCGTCGCCTTGCTCGTCCTCATGATCGTGCTCACCAGTTGAACGACATGGCCGAGGACATCGACGTCGTCATCGTCGGGGCGGGGCTCTCCGGCATCGGCGCCGCGTACCACGTGCGCGCGCGCAACCCGGGGAAGCGCATCGCCATCCTCGAGGCGCGCGGCGCGATCGGCGGGACGTGGGACCTGTTCCGCTACCCCGGCATCCGCTCGGACTCGGACATGTACACGCTCGGCTACTCGTTCCGGCCGTGGCGGAGCGACAAGGCGATCGCCGACGGGCCGAGCATCCTCGCGTACATCGAGGAGACCGCGCGCGAGCACGGCATCGAGCCGATGATCCGCTTCCACCACAAGGTCGTGAGCGCGGCGTGGTCGAGCGAGACCGCGCGCTGGTCGCTCGAGGTGAAGCGCACGGACACCGGGGAGACGGCGCGGCTCACGTGCGGCTTCCTCTTCATGTGCAGCGGCTACTACTCCTACGACGCCGGCTACACGCCGCCGCTGCCCGGCCTCGCGTCGTTCGCGGGCACGGTCGTGCACCCGCAGGCGTGGCCGGAGGATCTCGACTACACCGGCAAGCGCGTCGTCGTGATCGGCAGCGGCGCGACCGCGGTGACGCTGGTGCCGTCGATGGCGCCGCGGGCGGCGCACGTCACGATGCTGCAGCGGTCGCCGACGTACATCGTGTCGCGCCCCTCGGTCGACCGCATCGCCCAGGCCTTGCGCCGCCGCCTCCCCGACGGCGTCGCCCACGACGTGACGCGGTGGAAGAACGTCGCCCTCGGCTCGGCCTTCTACAACTTCTGCAAGAAGTTCCCGCGCCAGGCGCGCCGGATGATCGACAAGGGCGTGCGCGCCCACCTCGGCGAGGGCTCTCCCGTCGACGTCGCGAAGCACTTCAACCCGACGTACGATCCGTGGGACCAGCGCCTGTGCCTCGTGCCCGACGGCGATCTCTTCCGCGCCGTGCGCGAGGGCAAGGTCGAGATCGTCACCGACACGATCGATCGCATCACCGAGACCGGCATTCGCCTGACGTCGGGCCGCGAGCTCCCGGCCGACATCATCGTCACGGCCACCGGGCTCCAGCTCGTCTTCCTCGGCGGCATGTCGGTGACCGTCGACGGCAAGCCGGTCGTGCCCAGCGAGCACAAGGTCTACAAGGGCGCCATGCTGTCGGGCGTCCCCAACCTGGCGATGGCGATGGGCTACACCAACGCGTCGTGGACGCTCAAGAGCGAGCTCATCGCGCAGTACGTCGCGCGGCTCATCGCGCACATGGACCGGCGCGGGCTGCGCGCGTGCGTCCCCGAGCCCGGGCCCGACGTCGGCGACGAGCCGGTGATCGATCTGCAGTCCGGCTACGTCACCCGCGCGCTGCCGATGTTCCCCCGCCAGGGCTCGAAGGTCCCCTGGAAGCTCTACCAGAACTACGTGCGCGACCTCGTGATGATGCGTCACCGCAAGCTCGAGGATCGCGGCCTCGTGTTCCGCAGCTGACGTGACGGCGGCGCGCGGCATCGGAGGCGACGTCGCGCGCCGGCGGCTGGCGGCGCATGCGTCCGTAGCAC
>JAIOII010000280.1 GCA_019912685.1 Kofleriaceae bacterium | reverse complement strand
ACGCGGGTCCGCTGCCCGACGGCGGCGTGACGTGCGCGCGCGCCCCGCTGGGCGCGATCGTCGGCTCGTCGGTCGTGCGCGAGGCCATGGCCGGGGAGCGCGTGTCGACGCGCGCCGACGTCCGCTGGGTCCTCACGTCCTCCGAGGGGTGCATCGATCGGTACCACCCGACCGGCACGGTCACCTTCATCCACGTGGACGAGTGCCACAGCCGCGTCGAGCCGGGGAGCGTGCCCGTGCCCGAGCAGGACGGTGTCCTCACGATCGATCGCACGCGCGAGCCGACCACGTACGAGCTCCGCGGTGCGACGACCTGGGAGGCGACGATCACCTGCGAAGGCGAGGCACCCGAGATGAACGCGCGGGTCGGCGGCGTCTGGGCGCTGGGCCGCGGGGCGTTCGACGGTGACGTCCTGAGCGGCGGGATCTACGAGCGCGGGGGCGTCGTGAGCTGGTGGGACTACATTCACGAGGGCGCCGAGTTCCCGGAGTCCGGTGACGGCTGCGTCGAGCCGCCCGTCGATCACCTCTGGGGCACGGCCTCGACGTCGGAGGGGGCCGAGGCGTCGCTCACGTGGACGCGCGTGTCGACGTCCGGGTGCGTCGACCTCTTCGAGCCGACGGGGATCGCCGCCGCGCCGACGCAGAACGCGACGTGCACGACGGTCACCACCGCGCCGCCCTCGGCGCCGATCGCGCCGGGTGACGGCCGGCTCGTCATGAGCCGGTTCCTCACGCGACCGCCGCTCCTCCAGTACCATGGCGCGACGTCGTGGCCCGGCGCGCGCACCTGCACGCTGCCCGACGGAAACGCGTACATCGAGCACGGCACGATGGGCGGCGTCTGGGCCCGCGGGTTCCGCGCGCAGTTCGACGGCACTGCCTACTCCGGCTCGACGACGTTCGACGGCGTCGACTACGCGTGGTCGATCACTCGTCTTCCTCCGCCGGCAGCGGCCGCATCGCCGGCACCGTGACCGACGTCTCCTGCTGCGTCGGCGCCGGCGTCAGCTGCACCGGCTTGCACACGACCTCGAGCTTGTCCATGTGAGCGAACAGCCGGCCCATCAGCTGCTGATCCATGATGCTGCCGGTGATCGGGATGACGCACGCCGTGTAGTCACGCGGCACGAGCTCCTCGAACGTCGGGTAGCCGGCGACCGGCCCGAGCCAGAACAGCATGCCGGCGGCGCCGCCGACCGCGAGCGTGGTGTCGCCCTTCTCGCCCTGCACGCCGTTGTTGGCGAGGAACAGGTTCATGATCTCCTCGCCGTTCGTCGCCGACGCGCCACCGCGGAACAGGAAGACGACGCCCGCGTTCACGGTCTCTCCCGGCCTGGGCACGACCTTCACCGTCAGCGAGACGTCGCCGGCGGGCAGGACGATCGTGCCGTCGACCTGCTTGCCGGCGACGACCGTGACCAGGCGCGAGCCGCCGAGGCTGCCCATGCCCTTCGTGCGCATCGCCGTGATCGCCGTCGGCCCCTCGGGCAGCTTGTCCATCACGAACGAGCCGTCCTGCGCCGACTGCACGAAGACCGCCTGACCGCTCGAGCCCACCGGCGCGGCGTTCACCTGCGCGCCCGCGACGGGCTCGCCCTTCCACATCACCTTGCCGGCGACCGAGCCGTAGCCCTTGAGCCCGACCTTCAGCCCCGTGATGTCCTCGGTGCCCGCCGGGATCTTCAGCGACAGGGAGCGACCGAGCGTCGCGTGCTCGGCGACGATCGAGCCCGAGGTCCGCGGCACGCCGCCCATCGCGAACGCGCCGTCGGCGTCGGTCGTCGTCGTGCGCATGCCCATCTGCGCCGACGTCTCCTCGTCCTCGCTGCCGGTCTGCTTGCCGTCGCCGAAGAGCATCTTGCCGAAGAGGACGCGCGCGCCCGGCACCGGCGCGCCCTTGGCGTCGACCACCTTGCCCGACAGCTTGCGGCCGCGGCGCACGACGACCTCGCCGACGTCGGTGGTCTTGCCCGCCTTCACCTCGACGTCGCCGACGGTCTTCTGCGCGAACTCGGGGCCGACGATGCGCAGGTCGTACTTGCCGGGCTGCAGCTCGAGCATCGTGAACGCGCCGCCCTTCGCCGTGACCCGGTCTTCCCAGCCGGCCGAGACGATCGCGAGCTCCGGCTTGGTGCCGTTCTCCATCACGATCGTGCCCGCGATGCCGCCGGGCGCCGGCAGGACGAGCCGGACGCCGGTGTCGCCGGTGTGCGCGGCCACGCCCTCGCGGCCGCTCGAGCGCTTGCTGCCGCCGCTGTCGCGCGACGCCCAGACGCGGAACTTGCCCTCGTCGAGGCCCTTCAGGACGAAGCGGCCGTCGCCGTCGGTGGTCGCGGTCGCGTTCGACGCCATCACCCAGTCGACCTCGCCGGCCATGAAGTCGGGATACGCGGTCACGGTCGCCTCGGGCACCGGCTCGTTGACGTCGTCGACGACGACGCCCGCGATCGTCGCGGTGCGATCGAGCACGAGCCGGAGGTCGGTCTTGTTCGGCGTCGTCGCGAGGTCGATGTCGACCGCCGCGGACGATGCCTCCTCGCCCTCCGCGCGCACGCGCAGCGCCGTGCGCGGCAGCCCCTTGATGAGGAACGTGCCCTTGTCGTCGGCGGCGGCCTGGCGGTAGACCATGTCGGCCGAGTACGTCTTCGACGACAGCCGCACCGTCGCGTACGCGACCGGCTCCCCCTGCTGATCGACGACGACGCCGGCCAGCGACGCCGCCGCCCTCATGACGATCTCGACGCCGGTCGTCGGCGACTCGCCGGCCACCGCGACCGGCGTGGTCGCCGCCGGCGCGTGCGCCTCGTCCTTGGCGAAGAACAGGTACGAGCCCTGCGCCAGCGCGGCGATGGTGAACGTTCCGTCCTTCGCCGTGGTCTCCGCCGTGCGCTCGCCCGCGCCGCCCTCCCACGCGTTGGCGGCGTCCATCGCCCACACGCGCGCGCCCGCGATCGGCTGCCCGGCCTCGTCGATCACTCGCCCGCTCACCGCCGCGCCCTTCGACAGCGCGATCTCGAGCGACGTGGCCTTGTCGCTGCCGCCGATCCCCTTGCTCTCGGTCTTCGGGCCGTAGCCGGGCGCGCTCGCCGTGATGCGCACCCAGTCGTTGGCGAGCCCGCGCAGCACCGCCTTGCCGTCCGGGCCGGTCTTGGTCCCCGGATCGCTCTCCTCCTCGTCGGGGCGGAGCACGGTCGCGCCGGCGATCGGCTTCCTGGTGAGCGCGTCGGTGACCAGCACCGTGAGCCTGTTGCCCTCGCGCAGGCGGATGACGACCGGGTCGCCCTTGGCCACCACCTTCGCCGCCGAGCCGCCGATCTTGTCGCCGCTCCGCGCGCGCACGTAGTACGTGCGGCCGAGCAGCTTGTCGAAGCTGAACGAGCCGTCGGTCTCGGTCTTCGTCGTGCGCGGCGGGCTCGACGAGATGCGGACCTCCGCGCCGGCGACGGGCTCGTCGTGCTCGTCGAGGACGGATCCCTCGAGCAGGAGGTTGCCGTCGGGATCGATCTCGAACGAGAGCCGCGGCTTCGGACCCTGCGCCTGCTCGCCGTCGTCGGCCCCACCGCCGGCCTTCTTCGCCGGCGCCGCCTTGTCCCACGGATCGTCGCCGCTCGGCGCCGCCGCAGGCTGCTTCGATCCACCGCCGCCCGGGTCGCGGAACCCGAACCAGTAGACGAGCGCCCCCGCGAGCGCGAGGACGACACCGACGATCGCGAGCTTCCTGGTCATCGCGGCGCTCCTACATCAACATCTGGACCAGCGGCGTACATTGGAATCCAGGCGTCTGCGACAGGGTGTGACCCTGTCCGCGACGTCCCGCGACTGTCGCGCGTCACCCGGCGCCGCGCTACTAGCCGGGTGGTCAGGGCCGGTCCATCAGGTACGGATACCGCCAGTCGGTCGCCGGCACGAACGTCTCCTTGATGGTGCGGGCGGCGACGAAGCGGAGGAGGTTGAGCGCCGAGCCGGCCTTGTCGTCGGTGCCCGACGCGCGCGCCCCGCCGAACGGCTGCTGCCCGACGACGGCGCCCGTCGGCTTGTCGTTCAGGTAGAAGTTGCCGGCGGCGTGGCGCAGCCGGTTGGTCGCCTCGACCAGCGCGCCGCGGTCGCGCGCGAACACCGCGCCGGTGAGCGCGTACGGCGACGTGCGATCGACGAGGTCGAGCACCTCGCCCCACGCGTGGTCCGGGTACACGTGCGCCGTCACGATCGGCCCGAAGAACTCGTCGCGCATGTGGCGCACCGTCGGGTCCTCGGTCGTGAGCAACGTCGGCCGCACGAACCAGCCGTCCTTGTCGTCGCACTGGCCGCCGGCCAGCACCTTCATGCCGCGCGCCTCGCGCGCCTCGCGGATCGCGGCGGCGTGACGATCGAACGCCGACTGCTTGATCACGCCGCCGAGGAAGTTGCCGAGGTCGCGGACGTCGCCGACCTTCAGCGCCTCGATCGTCGCGACCAGCTCGGCCTCCATCGCCTTCCACACGCTCGCCGCGATGTAGACGCGCGACGCCGCCGAGCACTTCTGCCCCTGGTACTCGTAGCCGCCGCGCACGATCGCGGTCGCGACCGCTCTCGGGTCCGCCGACGGGTGCGCGACGATGAAGTCCTTGCCGCCGGTCTCGCCGACGAGCCGCGGGTAGCTGCGGTAGCGCTCGATGTGGTCGCCGACCTGCTTCCACATCGAGCGGAAGACCTCGGTCGAGCCGGTGAAGTGGATCGCGCCGAGGTCGCGGTGCGTGATCGCGGCGGGCGCGAGCTCGTGGCCGTACCCCGGCACCATGTTGATGACGCCCGGCGGCAGCCCGGCCTCCTCGAGCAGCAGCATCGTGTGCCACGCCGCGAGCATCTGGCTCTCGGACGGCTTCCACACGACGGTGTTGCCCATGAGCGCCGGCGCGGTCGGCAGGTTGCCGGCGATCGCCGTGAAGTTGAACGGCGTGAGCGCGAAGACGAAGCCCTCGAGCGGCCGCAGGTCGGTCATGTTCCACATGCCGGGCGACGAGAACGGCTGCTCGGCGTAGAGCCGCGCGGCGAACGCGCAGTTGAAGCGCCAGAAGTCGATCAGCTCGCAGGCGGCGTCGATCTCCGCCTGGTGCACCGTCTTCGACTGCCCGAGCATCGTCGCCGCGAGGATGCGCTCGCGCCACGGCCCGGCGAGCAGCTCGGCCGCGCGCAGGAAGACGGCGGCGCGCGCCTCCCATCGCATCGCCTCCCACTCGCGCTTGGCGTCGGTGGCGGCCTTGATCGCCTGCTCGACGTGACCGGCATCCGCGGCGTGGAAGCGCGCGACCACGTGCCGGTGCGCGTGCGGCATCACGACCGGCACGAGGCGTCCGCTCGTGACGCGCTGCCCGCCGATCACGGCGGGGACCTCGGGGCACTCGCCCGCCATGCGCGCGAGCTCGGCCTCGAGCCGCGCGCGCTCGGGCGAGCCCTTGGCGTACGCCAGCACGGGCTCGTTGACGGGATGGGGAACGGCGACGACCGCGTCGTGCATGAACCGGGCTTACCACGATCACGGAGACCGGGTGCGCTCGACGGCCGTCCGCAACTTCTCCTTCAGCTTGTCGAAGCGCTTGCGCAGCGCCGCGGTGCGTCGTTCGAGCGCATCGCCGTCGAGGGCATCGCCCTCGTTCATGATCCGCGCGACGTCGCGCCAGGCGAGCTTGCGGTCGATGCGCAGGATCAGGAGCTCGCGATCCGCGGGCTCGAGCGCGTCCTTCACCTCGGCGAGCGCGTCGCGCGCCGCGGTGCCGAGTTGGCTCACCGTGCGCGTGCGGACGTCGGCGGCGAGCGCGGCGAGCTCGGGCATCTCCGACAGGCGCGCATGGTGCCGGGCGCGGCGCGCCGGCGCCGTGCGCTTCACGTCGGCGAGCGCGCGGCGGGCGAGGGTGTAGCACCAGGTCCGGAACGTGGCGTCGCCGCGAAACCGCGGCAGGCCGCGCCACATGCGCTCGCAGAAGAGCGAGAAGGCATCGCCGCCGTCGGCTTCGCTGCGCCCCGTCGCGATCAGGTACTCGAGCAGCTCCTGGCCGTAGCGTTGCAGCACCAGCGTCGCGACGACGTCCCAGCGGTCGCGCCCCGCGGCGGCGCGCATCCCCGCCTCCTCGTCCTCGCGCTCCGACACGCGCTCGATCCTACCTTCGTTGGTGATCGCGGCGGTCTCGGAGGCGGCGCGCATTAACCATCCCGCGTGCGTGCGTGTCTCCGTTCGCGACGGTGGCGAATCCGACAGGGGGGCGTGATTCCGGCCGGTTATCGCTGGCACGTCCCTTGTTAGGTTCCGACCGCACCTGCTCAGCGGAGGGACGCACGTGCGAATTCCAACAGTACGGGTCTGCCTGCTGGCGGCCCTGGCGACGGCCGCCTGCGACGACACCGTCGGCGGCAACGTGCCGGTCGGCGGCGAAGAGGCGAGCGACGCGGCGCTCGAGCGGTTCGTCCGCCGCGCGTACATCGATCTGTCGGGCTTGCCGCCGAGCGACGCGGACCTCGCGGCGGAGGCCGCGGCCCTGCGCACCGGCGGCAACACGCCGGCCGCGCGCCGCGCGCTCGTGCAGAAGCTGATGGGGCAGGCGTCGTGGGCGAACGTCTGGGTCGAGGAGCTCGAGAACCGCGTCTTCGGCGGCGACACGCTCGAGGTTCGCTACCAGTTCCTCTGCTCGATCATCCGGCAGCAGCAGGAGGCGTGCCGCAGCTGCACGGCGGCCGACCCGTGCGACTGCTCGTGCCAGCAGCTCTCGACGCTGAAGACCGAGCGCGACCAGCTCGCGACCTCGGCGAGCGACCTGCGCGGCGGGACGTCGACGAGCGCGATCGAGCGCCGGTACGCGATGGCGATCGGCTACTTCGCGCTGTCGGGCGAGCCCGAGAATCGCGCCCGCGCGCTGTTCGACGACTTCCTCGGCCGGCCCGCCGAGGGCGAGGAGATCGAGAACGCGCGCGCGATGATCTTCGGCGGCCTCGGCGGCGGGCCCGCCGGGCTCCTCTTCCAGCGCCACGGCTCGAACTACGCCGACCTGATCGACATCGTCTTCGACGACGAGATCTATCGCGAGGCGGTCGTCGCCGCGGTCTTCGAACGCTACCTCGCGCGCCAGCCGAGCTCGGCCGAGCGCTCCCACTTCGTCAGCGTGCTCGACGCGAACGACCCCGACGCCCAGGTGGTGATCGAGGCCGTGCTCTCGTCGAAGGAGTACTTCGACCCATGAGGACGACCTCCCTGCTCGTGGTCGCGGCGCTCGCGCTCGGCGCCGCCGCCTGCGACACCACCTACGACTTCGACCGTGCGACCGTCGGCGAGGACGACGGCACCACCGGCACGGCGCGCTCGAAGACGTCGAGCCAGTTCGTGCGCGGCCTCTTCGCCGACGTCCTGGGCCGCGCGCCCGAGCGCTACGACTTCGTCGTCACCGTCAACGGGCAGCCCGGCTTCACGCTGCCCATCGACGAGGAGACCTTCCTGGTCGACACGCTCGACGGCATGGGCGATCCGGCGCCGCTGCGCTCGCTCATCGTGAAGGGCGTCGTCGAATCCGACGAGGTCGCCCTGCCGGCGAAGTCGGCGGTCAGCGACCCGCAGGCGTTCGTCACCGACCAGTTCCGGCGCCTGCTCGGCCGCGAGCCCAACGCGTACGAGCTGGCGGCGTTCGTCGAGGAGTGGGCGTCGGATCCTGCCGTCGGACCCAAGGCCGTCGTGCGCGCCCTCGCCGGCTCGCGCGAGTACCAGTCGAAGTAGCGCCGGAAAGGACAGGCACCATGGCCATCGATCGACGCAACTTCCTCCGTGGCGGCCTCGCGGCCGCTGGACTCGTGGGCGCATCGACGAGTCTCGGCGCGCTCTCGCCGCTCCTCCGCGTCAAGCCGGCGTGGGGCGGCGCCGGCATGACGACGCGGCGCGTGGTCATCGTCGGCATCGGCGGCGGCCTGCGC
>JAIOII010000279.1 GCA_019912685.1 Kofleriaceae bacterium | reverse complement strand
GACCTTCACCGCCGGGCGGGCGCCGATCGTCGCCAGCGTCTTCTGCCGCGACGCCTCGTCACCGAGCTTGCGGTAGGCGTCGCGGATGAGGATGAAGATCTCGGCCGCGAGGCCGCGCAGGTCGGCCGAGGTGTAGCGGGTGAAGCGGTCGGGGTGATAGCGGCGCGCGAGCTCGCCGAACGCGCCGCGCACGTCGTCGTCGCTCGCCTCGTAGCCGACGCCGAGCACCTGGAACGGGTTGAGGCGGCGCAGCGACGCGAGCTCCTGACCGAGCGCCTTCAGGAGCTCGTCCTCGGCGCTCGCCAGGTCCTTGCCATCCTCCATGCCGAGCGGGATGCCGAGCGCGGCTCCCGAGTCGCTCTCGCGGCCCGTCGACACCGCCGCGCTCGCCGCGCTCGACGCCGCCGCAGCGGCCTGCTTCTGCGCCGACGCGAGCGCGGTCTCGATCAGCCAGAGCGCGCTCTGCGGGATCGTGTTGAGCCGGATGTCGATGCCCGGGCCGCGCCCGCCGAGCCCACCGGGCGGGATGTGCTCGCTGACCGTGCCCGTGAGCACGATCATCGAGTCGGTCGGCAGCGTCAGGTCGATGCGGACCGGCGTCCCGATCGGCGGCGGCGAGCCCGACTTGAGGAAGATCGCGTGACGGGAGAGGTCGCGCTTGTAGATGCTGGCGAGCTGCTGCCACGAGGCACAGCGCAGCTTGATGTTGATCGGTGCCTCGGCCACCCAACGAGAATTATAGGGGATCGCGCGCGGTAGCGTCGAGCAGTTCGCGGACGCGGCGTAACAGCGCCGCCGGCTCGAATGGCTTGGCCAGGAACGCCTCGTCGGCGCCGAACGCGTCCTCGACGACGTTGGGCGCGTGCCCCGAGATGAACAGGACCCGCAGATCGGGCAGGAGCAGGCGCGCCCGCCGCGCCAGCTCGCGGCCACCCATGATCGGCATGACGACGTCGGTGATGATCGCATCGACGGCCCCGGTCACGGAATCGAGCACGCGGAGCGCGGCCGCGCCGTCGGCGGCCTCGACGACGTTGTAGCCGACGCCGTGGAGCGTGTGCGCCAGGGACTCGCGGACGCGCGCGTCGTCCTCGACGAGCAGGAGGGTCTCGTTGCCACCGCGCGGCGACGCGTCGCGGTCCTCGTCGTCGGCGCCCTCCGGCGCCGCCGGCAAGTAGACGTCGAAGGTGCTGCCCCGGCCCGGCGCCGAGTCGACGCGGATCGTGCCGCCGCTCGCGGTGACGATGCCATACACCGTCGCGAGGCCGAGGCCGGTTCCGCGCCCCGGCATCTTGGTCGTGAAGAACGGCTCGAAGATGCGGGCGACGGTGTCGGCGTCCATGCCCATGCCGCTGTCACGCACCGTGAGGACGGCGTAGTGGCCCGGCGGCGGCTCCCCCGGCACGTCGCCGGTGACCCGCCGGTGCGTCACCGCCACGTCGAGCTCGCCGCCGTCGGGCATCGCGTCGCGTGCGTTGACGACGAGGTTCAGGATCACCTGCTCGAGCTGGCCCGGATCGACCTCGACCCACGCCGCGCCGCCGTGCGGCGGCGCGATGCGGATCGTGAGGTGCTCGCCGATCACGCGGCCGAGCGTCGGCATGAGATCGCTCACGGTGCGCGTGAGGTCGAGGCGGCGCGGTTGCACGACCTGCTGCCGGCTGAACACGAGCAGCTGGCGAGTCAGGTTGGCGGCGCGGCGCGCGGCGTCGAGGATGCCGTCGATCGCGGCGCGCACGTTGGCCGCGTCGCCGGTCTCGCGACCGGCGACGGAGGCCTGCGCCATGATCACGGTGAGCAGGTTGTTGAAGTCGTGCGCCACGCCGCCGGCGAGGCGGCCGACGGCGTCGAGCTTCTGGGCCTGGCGCAGGTGCTCCTCCGCGCGGCGGAGCGCGTTCGTGCGCTCCTCGACGCGGGCCTCGAGCTCGTCCCGGATCTGCTCGAGCTCGACCTCGACGCGCTTGCGCTCGGTGATGTCGGCGGAGATGCCGAGCAGGTAGCGGGGCACGCCGTGCTCGTCGAGCAGCGGGATCTTCTTCGTGTGCAGCCAGCGCACGCCGCTCGGCGTGTCGATCGGCTCGGCGGGGATGTCGACGACGCGGCCGGCGGCCAGCGTCTCGCGATCCTTGGCCTGGAAGAACGCGGCCTGCTCGGGCGGGGCGACGTCGAAGTCGGTCTTGCCGAGGAGCTCGGCGCGCGAGCGGCCGAGGAGCTGCTCGCCGGCGCGGTTCACGCGCTCGAAGCGCAGGTGCTCCGCGTCCTTCACGAAGAGCATGTCGGGGATGTTGTCGAAGATCGTGTCGAGGAACATGTTGGCGCGCTCGAGCGCGGCGGCGTCGGCGCCGGCGGCCGTGGTCGCGAGGCAGCCGAGCTTGCCGCCGTCGGGAGCATGGAGGATGCGCACGTGAAGGGTCGGCGGAGACGTGTGCGGCTCGTCGCGCACGCATGCCGACGCCGCGGCGATCGCGTCGTCGAGATCGGCGCCGAGGCGCGCGCGCGCGGGCCCGTTGATGGCGACGGCGGCGCCGTCGGCATCGAGGATGATGACCGGGACGTCGAGGGCCAGGACGATTGCTTTCACCAGCTCCCACGACGGCGACGCCTCCATACCCATCCAGTGTATCGGGGTTCGGCGGAGGGAGGGATCTGTCCAATCCGGACAAACCGGATGACGCGTCAGGGGTGAGTCGTAGACTGAACGTATGCGCAGTGCGTATGCTCGGGTGAAATCGCGATGAGTGACCGATCGTCCGCAGCGCTACGTGCCTTCCTCGAGAACGCGCGCGGGAGCACGGCCGCCGAGGGCGCGCGCATCATCTCGCTCGCCGAGAAGCGCGCCGAAGCGCCCTTCGACTCGGCCTGCGGCCTCGCTCGGGGCGAACGGGGCAAGTGGGAGCTCGACGAGGTCGTCGGGCGACTGACGGAGCTGTCGGGCATCGGCGCGGTCGCGTCGCTCACCGCGGCGACGGCGCTCGTGCTCGACGCGCAGGGGCGCGGCGAGCCGGTGGCGTGGATCGGGCTGCCGCCGGCGTCGTTCTATCCGCCGGATCTGGACGATGCCGGCGTGGATCTCGACGCGCTCGTCGTCGTGCGCGCGCCCGATATCACCGCGATGGTGCGCGCGGCCGATCGCCTGCTGCGCTCGGCGGCGTTCGGGCTCGTCGTGCTCGACCTCGGCGCACCCAGCGGGAGCACGCCTGCGGAGATCCCGATCGCCGTGCAGGGGCGCCTCCTCGGGCTGGCGCAGCATCACGACGCGGCGATCGTCGTGCTCACCGAGAAGCCGCGCGACGCGGCGTCCCTGGGCTCGATGGTGTCGTTGCGCGCCGAGGC